>JBFWJM010000119.1:0-9175 GCA_050253205.1 Desulfovibrionaceae bacterium | reverse complement strand
GCGCGAGGAAGACGTGCCCGGCCTGCTTGGCCGCGCGGCGCAGCCGCTTGACCACCTCCTCCTTGCCCTTGATGTCTTCGTACTGGGGCGCGAAGTCGGCGGATTCGTCCACGCCGAGGTCGCGGGCGGGCAGGTCGCGCACGTGGCCGACGGACGCCTCCACGAGGTAGTCCTTGCCCAGGAACTTGGAGATGGTCTTCACCTTGGCCGGTGACTCAACGATGATCAGGTCTTTTGGCATAGTCATCGTGGCTGTAATCATTCGGCCTGCGCATGGCAAGGGGCAATCTGGCGACGGCGGGGGCGGCCGGGGGCCTTGCGGGGCGCTTAGAGGCGCTACGGGGGGGGAGGTCGGGGGGCAGGTCGGGGGGCGGGGAGAAAAGCGGCCCGGAACGGGATTATGATATCTGACGGTTGAAAACGCATCTTTCGCAGGCCGTTCCAAAAGCGTGAGCTGCATGGAAGTGAAAAATCCAGCACGCGCAGTGTATTGCGCATGCATAAGCGGTCTCGATCTTTTCACTGACGCAGCAGACGGCACTTTTTCAACGGCCTGATATGCGGGAGGGGAAGGGGACGCGGGCACGTGCGCCCGCGTCCGGCCTTGGTTTCGGGGGGCTGTTCAGGCCCAGCGCGGGGGCAGGGCCCCGCAGAGCACGAGGCTCCCGGCGCAGAGCCTGGGCGCGGCCTCGGCCCCGGGGCCGTGGCCCGTGAGGGCGGCCAGCCCGGCGAGGTCCGCCTCGCTGAAGTCTTCGCCGTGTTCCACCAGGAGCACCACGGGCCGCCCTGCGGGCAGGGTGATGTCCCGGCGCAGGGCCAGGCCCGCGCCGTTGGGCCTGGTGAGCACCAGCTCTCGCCGCGCGCCCTCCAGCAGCAGGTGGTAGCGCCGGGCGTCCTGGCGGCGCAGCTCGAAGACTGGCGCGGAGCGCATGCTCCGGCTCCCGGCCAGCAGCGCATTGGCGTGCTCGCGCAGGGCGGTGATGTCCGCGTCGTGGGGCCTCGGGGCGGGTGCCGGACGGGTTCCGGCGGTTTCGTCGTGCAGTCGCATGTGGACCGTCTCCTTGTCGCGGCCCGTCGGTAGCGTTGCGGCGGGCGGCAAGCGGTTTAGCTGTTTTTTTATCGTGGGGTGCAAGCGCCACAAAATCCCCACGGCAGAAGCATCCGTCTCTCTTCCCGCGCGATGCCGACAAAAAAAACCTCCCGGCGCAGAGGGCGACTTCAGGAGGCGTGCGGAGTTGGTATCCACCCTCATCGTTCCCTTGCGGGTCGGCGTTGGCACCTTGCGTGGGCAGGTTGCCGTGGCGGTCATTGAGCCGGATCTCTCGCGCCACTCTGGATGTCTTCAAATGATCCAAAAGCGCTGTTACGCCCGGATGCGGACCCTGTCAACGCCATGAGGCGAAAAAATACACCTCCGTAACCGGGCGGCCCGGCATGCGCGGCCCGGCACACGCAGCAGGGCCCGTGGACGCGCGAGGCCGCAAGGCCCGGGCCGCCTGGCAATTCACTTGACTTGGGGGGCGAGTTCCTTTAACACACAGTCCCTTTGCCCGCCCCCGATTCGGGGCAGCGGGCGCGTGCGCATGCTATCAATGTAGGAGCAGCAGTTGTTCGAGTCCCTTCAGGACAGGCTGGCCGGGGCGTTCAAGACGATCTCGGGCCAGTCTCGCCTCAGTGAGAAGAATATCCAGGACGGCCTCCGCGAGGTGCGTCTGGCGCTGCTTGAGGCGGACGTCAACTTCAAGGTCGTGAAGCAGTTCGTCGACCAGGTGCGCGAGCGCGCCCTGGGCGAGGAAGTGCTCAAGGGGCTCAACCCCGGGCAGCAACTCGTCAAGGTCGTCAACGAGGAGCTCATCGAGCTGCTCGGCGGCGAGCAGCAGGGCATCGACCTCAAGGGCCCGCGCCCGCTGAAGATCATGATGGTGGGCCTGCAGGGCTCGGGCAAGACCACCAGCTCCGGCAAGCTCGCGGTGTATCTGCGGGGCAAGGGCTACAAGCCCTACCTCGTGCCTGCGGACGTGTACCGCCCGGCCGCCATCGACCAGCTGACCACCCTGGCCGGGCAGATCGGCGTGCCGGTGTACCCGTCCGAGCCGGGCATGAGCCCGGTGGACATCTGCGCGGACGCCATGGGCAAGGCCGCCGAGGCCGGGTGCGACGCGCTGCTCTTCGACACTGCGGGCCGCCTGCACATTGACGAGCCGCTCATGGAGGAGCTCTCCTCCATCAAGGCCAAGTGCTCCCCGCAGGAAATTCTGTTCGTGGCCGACGCCATGACCGGCCAGGACGCCGTCACCGTGGCCGAGAGCTTCAACAACAGGCTGGACGTCTCCGGCGTGGTGCTCACCAAGATGGACGGCGACGCGCGCGGCGGCGCGGCGCTCTCCATCAAGAGCGTCACGGGCAAGTCGGTGAAGTTCGTGGGCATGGGCGAGAAGCTCGGCGACCTGGAACTCTTCCACCCGGACCGCGTGGCCTCGCGCATCCTCGGCATGGGCGACATGCTGACCCTCATCGAGAAGGCCCAGGGCGAGTTCGACGAGGAAGAGGCCGAGCGCATGGCCAAGAAGATGCAGAAGGCCGAGTTCGACCTCGAAGACTTCCGCAAGAACATGCGCCGGCTCAAGAAGATGGGCTCCATGGAGGGGCTTTTGAAGCTCATTCCGGGCATGGGCGGGCTCATGAAGCAGCTCGGCGACGTGCAGATGCCCGAGAAGGAGATGACCAAGACCGAGGCGATCATCAACTCCATGACGCCCGGGGAGCGCCACCAGCCCAAGGTCATCAACCAGAGCCGCAAGGAGCGCATCGCGCGGGGCTCGGGCGTGGACGTGGGCGACGTGAACAAGCTCATCAAGAATTTCGAGCAGATGAGCAAGATGATGAGCAAGATGATGGGCGGGAAGAAGGGCAAGATGCCCAAGATGCCGAAGCTTCCCGGCGGCGGCGGCGCGGACATGGACGCGCTGGGCGCCCTGGGGGGCATGGGCGGCATGCCCGGGATGCCGGGAATGCCCGGCATGGACGGCGGCGAGGCGCGCCCGGGGGGCAAGTCCTCCAAACGGGTGCAGGCCGACCGCAAGAAGAAGAAGCTCGCCAAGCAGCAGAAGAAGAAACAGCGCAAGAAGCGCTGAGGTATTTCGCGGGCCGTAGCTTGCGTTTTGTGAAACAACAACATATTGAACCATAATTGGGGGTAGAAACGAAATGGCAACGAAGATCAGACTGACTCGGATGGGCTCCAAGAAGCGTCCCTTCTACCGCATCGTCGCTCACGACAGCGCCACGCGCAGGGACGGACGTCCGCTGGAGTGCCTGGGGTACTACAACCCCATGACCAATCCGCCCGAGGTCCAGATCGACAAAGAGCTGCTGGACAAGTGGATCGGCAACGGCGCCCAGCCTTCCGATACGGTCCGCTCCCTGCTCAAGCAGGCAAAGTAGCTCCCGGTCGGTCGCCTGCGGCGGCCATTCTCGCGCTCTGCCCCTTGGCGCGCTGACCCACTGACTCTCAAGCGGAGGTGGTACCATGCTCAAGGAGCTGATCGAGTACATTGCGCGGCAACTGGTTGACAATCCGGATGCGGTGGAAGTGTCGGAGATCGAAGGCGAACAGACCTCGGTCATCGAGTTGAAGGTGGCTAAGGAAGACCTCGGCAAGGTCATCGGCAAGCAGGGACGCACGGCAAGGGCCATGCGCACCCTGCTTGGCGCGGTGTCCACCAAGGCCAGGAAGCGCGCTGTTCTGGAAATTCTGGAATAGCGTCGCCGGACTTTTTCATGGCTGGCCATGGCCGGAAGCGGTCTTCCGGAAAAAAGCCCCAGGGCGGGAAGGGCGGGCCCCACGGGCGCAACGCCTCCGCCTCGGAGCGGCAGCCCCCGCGCAGGCGGGAGCAGCAGCCGGAACCGCAGCGCGACCTCGTGGTCGTGGGCAACGTGGCCAAGCCGCATGGAATCCGTGGGGAGCTCTGCGTGAACAGTCACGCGGACTCCCCTTCCCTTTTCGGAGTGGTCGGGCGCGTCTGGCTGCGGCGGGGCCTTGGCCGGGCCGAGGCGTACCCCGTGGCCGCCTGGCGCGAGCACCAGGGCCGCGTGCTGCTGACGCTTGAGGGCGTGGCCGACCGCAACGCGGCCGAGGCCCTGCGATCCATGGAGGTCTGCGTCCGGCGGGAGGACATGCCCGACCCCGGCGAGGGCGAGCTCTACCTCCACGATATCCTCGGCTTCACCGTGCGCCTGGAGGACGGCACCCCGCTCGGCCCCTTTGCCCGGTTCATCGAGACCCCGGGCGGCGAGGTCTGGGTGGTGGAGCACCCGGACGGCGAGATCCTGCTGCCGGGGGTGGACGAGGTGGTGGTGGGCATCGACGTGGAGGCCGAATCCATCACTGTGGACCCGCCCGAGGGATTGCTGGAGCTCTACCTGCGGCCCGGCAGCGCAGGGGCGGAGCAGGAGGCGGACGCCGAGCGGGACACGGAGCCGGACGCCGGACAGGCTGCCAGATAGACCGCCAGAGAGGCCGCCAGAGAGGCCGCCAGAGAGGCTCCGATTCTTCTTGTCCCGATACGGGTACTGGTTCCGCATTCCCCTGTGGGAATCCCTGGAAAGGCGCATAGCCGCAGACTTTGCACGTAACACAGCAGATTGCCGCTTCGCGGCAGCCTGCGAACCGGGCCCGGCAGGCCCCAGGCGCAAGGCCGCATGCATTTCAACATCGTCACCATCTTCCCCGAGTTCTTCGACTCCCCGCTGCGCGTGGGGCTGCTCGGCAAGGCCGTGGACAAGGGGCTCGTGAGCTGCACGCGGGTTTCGCCCCGCTCCCAGACCACGGACCGCCACCAGACCGTGGACGACAAGCCCTACGGCGGGGGGGCCGGGCTGGTCATGCTCGTGGAACCACTGGCCGCAACCCTCCGCGCCCTGGAGCGCCCGGGCCGGACCATCATGCTCTCCCCGCGCGGCAGGAAGCTCGACCAGGCCCTGGCCGCCGAGCTGGCCGGGGAAGATGCCCTGACGCTCGTCTGCGGGCGCTACGAGGGCATCGACCAGCGCGCACTGGACCGCTTCGGCATGGAGGAGGTCAGCGTGGGGGACGTGGTGCTCAACGGCGGCGAGAGCGCCGCGCTCTGCCTGGTGGAGGCCGTGGCCCGGCTGCTGCCGGAGTTCATGCACAAGGAGGAGTCGCACCAGGAGGAGAGCTTCGCGGCGGGGCTGCTGGAGCACCCGCACTACACCCGGCCGGACGAGTTCGAGGGCCTGGCCGTGCCCGAGGTGCTCCTCTCCGGCGACCACGGGCGCATCGAGCGCTGGCGGCGGGAGCGCTCCCTGGAGATCACCCTGGCCCGGCGGCCCGAGCTCCTGCGCGAGGCCCCGCTGACCTGGGAGGACGTGGACTTCCTGCGCGGGAGGGAGCACCGCAACCTCGGCAAAAATTTGTGGATCGCCCTGGTGCACTACCCCGTGCGCAATAAAATCGGCCAGACCGTCACGGTTTCTTTGACAAACCTCGACATACACGATATGTCCCGCTGTTCCCGCACCTACTCGCTGGGCGGGATGGTCGCCGTGACCCCGCTGGAAGACCAGCAGGCCCTGGCCAGGACGCTCATCGGGCACTGGACCGGGGGCGCGGGGGGCGCGGCGAACCCGGACCGGGCCGAGGCCCTGTCCATGGCTTCCGTTGCCGGGAGCCTGGACGAGGCGGTGGCCCTGGTGCGGGAGCGCACGGGGCGCGAGCCCAGGCTGGTGGCCACCACGGCGGACGTGGAGGCGCACGGCCCGGGCGGCCTCACGCCGAAGGGCGTGCGGGCCATCCTTGAGGAGGAGCCCGTGCTGCTGGTTTTCGGCACGGGCTCGGGCCTGGCCGACGAGGTGACGGAGCGTTGCGAAATGCTGCGGCCCGTCCGCTACCTGGACGAATACAACCACCTGTCCGTCAGGTCAGCCGTGTCCATATGCGTGGACCGCATCCTGTCGGACGAGTACTAGAACACGATATCATCGAGAAAGGAGAGCGCGATGAACATCATAAGCAAGATCGAGCGCGAGCACATCCGCCTGGACATGCCGGCCTTCAAGGCCGGAGACACCGTGAAGGTCCACTTCCGCATCATCGAGGGCGAGAAGGAGCGCATCCAGGTGTTCCAGGGCGCTGTCCTGCGCGTGCGCAAAGGCACCACGGACTCCACCTTCACCGTGCGCAAGATGTCCGACGGCGTGGGCGTGGAGCGCGTGTTCCCCATGAACTCGCCGTTCATCGAGCGCGTCGAGGTGGTCAACCAGGGCAAGGTGCGCCGTGGCCGCATCTACTACCTGCGCGGACTCAAGGGCAAGGCCGCACGCATCAAGACCAAGCAGACCTGGGAATAGTCTTTCGGGGCGATCCGGGCGGGCCACCGCCGCCCGCCCGGCGCCTTTCCCGCTGCCCGTGTCTCCGCCCCGAGGGCGGACGCATCCGCCGTCAGGCGGATTTTCCTTCCTTTTCGCGCCTGCTCCGCGCCGTTCCCCGCGCCCGCGTCCGTTTTCGAGCAAACTCCTCCCGGCGTCTTCGCGCCGCAAACCCGGCGTTCTCCCATGCAACATCCCCAGCGGCCCCCATTGTCGTCCCCATTGTCGCCCTCTCTGTTACCCCCTTTGCTGCAACGTTTCGCGGACTGGTATCCGCGCTTCTGCCTGCTCTCCTGCCCATATCTGGAGCATGAGCGGCTGCTCTCGCGCCACCGCTTCGACGACATCGACGCCGAATCCCGCGTGGAGCAGTACCTGCCCGAGCGCCTGAAGGCCGCCCGGAAGGCCGCAGCCTACAGCTTTGCCCGGCCGCCGCGCGCCCCGCGCCGCCGCGAGGCGCGGCGCGTCCATGCGGCTTCGCACATGGCTGCCCACGTTGCTGCGACTGTCGCCGCAACTGTCGCGGCCACGGTCATGGCCCGCGCAACGGCCCACGCCCAGGCCCACGCGGCCCTGCGCAGGGCCGTGCATGGGGCTGTCGGCCATGCCGTGCGCGCGTCCGTGCCTCCGGCCGTGCTCGACGTGCTCGACCCCCAGGGCCCGCCCTGCGCTGGCTGCGCGGATTCGGCCCTGTCCTTCGCCTGGTCGCACTAGGGATACGCTGGGGCCTGGGCACACTGGGCAAGCTCGGCGCAGCTTCCCCTTGCCCCGGGCCGCGCATGGCGCTACTACCAGGAAAACCCGGAGCGGAAGTACGACGACCATGCCCACTCTCATCGACCTTTCCATCCCAGCGCCGCAATCCGTCGGCATCGACGAGGCCGGGCGCGGCTGCCTGGCCGGGCCCGTGGTGGCCGGGGCCGTGATCCTGCCGGACGATTCCGTCATCGACGGCCTCACCGACTCCAAGCAATTGACGGCGGAAGAGCGCGACGCCCTGGTGGACCCCATCAAGGACGTGGCCGTGGCCTGGGCCGTGGGCCTGGCCTGGCCCTGGGAGGTGGACGAGATCAACATCCTCCAGGCCACCTTCCGGGCCATGGCCCGGGCCGTGCACGGGGTGCGGGCCCGCAGGCCCGACGTGCGCATGCTCTACGTGGACGGCAACCATGCCATCCCCGAGGCCGTGCTCGGCCAGGGGTTTCTCCAGCGCGCGGTCATCGGCGGTGACGCCAAGGTCCCCGCCATCTCCGCCGCGTCCATCCTGGCCAAGACCTGGCGCGACAGGCTCATGGCCTCCCTGGCCCGGCGCTACCCCGGCTACGGCTTCGACAAGCACATGGGCTACGGCACCCGCGCGCACCTGGACGCCATCCGCGAGCTCGGCCCCTGCCGCATGCACCGCATGACCTTCCGGGGCGTGCGGGCCGAGGAGCCGCGCAAGGAGAACCAGGGATGGCTGCCCGGCATGTGAGCGGCGGCGCACCGGAGCCGAAGCACCCGGAGCCGAAGCACCCGGAGCCGAAGCACCCGGAATCGGAGCACCTGAAACCGGGACACCTGGAGCTGGGCCGCACCGGGGAGGACGCTGCCTGGGCCCTGCTCCGGCGCAAGGGCTACGCCCTGCTGGAGCGCAACTGGGCCAAGAACCGCTACGAGCTGGACCTCGTGTGCGAGGATGGGGACACCGTGGTCTTCGTGGAGGTCAAGACACGGGGCGCGGCCGTGCGCGGCCTGCCGTCGGACGCCCTCACCGCGGACAAGCGCCGCAAGCTGGCCCGGGCGGCCGCATACTACCTCTCCGAACAGCAATTCTGGGACCGGCCCTGCCGGTTCGACCTCGTGGCCCTCACGAGCGAGGCGGGCAGCTTCAAGGCCGCGCACTACCCCGACGCCTTCGACCTCTCCGACGTCCCGGGCGCTTCGGCCCTCTGGCAGCCCTAGGTCTAGCCCTTGGTCTTGGCCACGGGGAAGGTCATGGAGATGGTGCAGCCAGGGCCCTTGTTGCGCTCGGCGCGGACCACCCCGCCCATGGCCGTGACGAACTTCTTGACCAGCGCCAGGCCGATGCCCGTGCCCTTGGTGGAGCGGGTCATCTCGTCCTCCGCGCGGTAGAAGTCGTCGAACACGTGCTTGAGCGCATGGGGCGGGATGCCCGGGCCCGTGTCGGACACGGCCACCCGGACCTTGCCGCCGTGGGGCTGCACGTGGATGGTGATGCGCTTCTCCCCGCACCGGGCCCCGAACTTCACGGAGTTCTCCATGAGGTTCATGACCACGCCCACCATGACCTCGGGGTCGTAGCCGAACAGCGGCACCTCGTCCGGCGCGTCGATGACCAGCTCGAAGCCTTCCTTCTCCAGCGTGTCGGCCATGAGCTCGCGCACGCGCACGAGCACGTCGTGGAAGTCGCCCTGGGCGAGGTCGAGCTTCCTGCGGCGGCTCTCCAGCCGGGAGAATTCCAGCACGTTGGTGATGAGCCGGGAGAGTCGCGTGGTCTCCTCCCCGAGGATGCGGTAGTACTCCTGCTCGCGCTGCGGGGTCCGGGCCATGCCTTGTTCGAGCATCTCGATGTACATGCGGATGTTGGTGAGCGGGGTCTTGAGCTCGTGGGTCACGGCGGAGACGAAGTTGGAGCGGCGCTCGGAGGTGTCCACCACCACCCGGGCGGACTGGTAGATGGACGCCAGGCCCACGAGCATGATGGCGGCCACGGCGATGGTCATCCAGCGCAGGGTGGCCCGGCCCTCGGAGCGGGGGATGTCGTCGCAGGAGAGGGTCGCGCGGA
>JBFWJM010000118.1:0-9319 GCA_050253205.1 Desulfovibrionaceae bacterium | reverse complement strand
TCACCAACGCCCTGGCGGGCACCACGCTCATGCGCGCGGTGGACCTCATCAAGGGCGAGGTGGGCATCATCTTCCGGGGCATCAGCGAGGACGAGGTGCGCGAGGCCAAGGAAGTGATCATCGTGGGCACCACCATCGACGCGGTGTCCGTGGTCCGCTACGCGGACAAGCCCATCTTCAACGTGAAGCCCGGCCCGGTGAGCCGCCGCCTGCGCGAGCTGCTCAAGAAGGACCTGGCGGAGAACGGCACGCCCATCCGCTGACGGCGGACGGCAGGCGGCACGAGAAAGCGAAGGCCCCCGGGAACGGGGGCCTTTTTCGTTGCTAGATCACCGCGCCCGCACCAGCGGGGACGAGCTCGGCCATGCGGCCCTGCTCTTTGGCCGGGCTTGCCGGGGGCAAGACGGACGGCCTCCCGGCCAGGGCCCAGAGCCAGCGGGCCGTGCCCTCGTTCTCCTGGCGCACGAATTCGGCGTGCAGGTGGCGCACCTCGCGGCCGATGGGGATGCGGAAGGGGTCGGCCTCCAGTGCCCAGGGGGTGCGGCGCGTGGCTGCAAGGGCCCAGCGGACCACGTCGTCCGCGAAGAAGCCGGGGTTGTTGACCACGATCATGGCCGCGCCCTGCTGGGCGCGCGCCGGGTCCGGCCGCTCCAGCCCGCAGGAGAAGAGCGCGTTATCAAGCCTCTGGAAGGAGAACCCGGCCAGGGCCGCCTGCACGCCGAGGTCCCAGGCGGGGAAGAGGGCCTGGGGCCTGGGGCCGGGCAGGGATTGCATCCCTTCGCGCCGGAACACGGCCTGCGGGCCGATGATGTTTCTCCCGCGCAGCCGCCAGCGGGCGAAGCGCGGCAGCCGGACCAGCCCGGCGGCGGCCTCCCCGAGGTCCACGAAGTTGGTATAGAGCACGTCCGTGCCCCGGTGCGCATCGAAGTGGTGGAGCACGCTCTCCAGGAAGGCGGGCAGGAACCGGGCCGAGGCGTGCGGGTGGAGCACGAGGTCGCCCGAGGCCGCGTTCACGGCGCGGATGGCGCATTCATGATTGCACGCGCCACTCGCCACGGGCACGGAGACGAACGTGCCCGGGAGCATTCCGGCCCATATCCGCGCCTGCCTCGTGGCCCGTTCGGAGGAGCCGTCGTCCAGGTGGACGATCTCCAGCCGCTCCAGCCCGGAGGACTGCCAGGCCAGGGATTGCAGCACGCGGGGCAGATGGTGGCCGCCCCAGCGGGATTCGACGATGATGGAAAGGGTATGCCGAAGGGTCATGGTACTCTTCCTTGAGTTCGTTTGGGGGCCCGGAGACCCGGAGCGGGCGCACGGTCCGTGTGCGTCTTCCTGCTCGTTCGCATCCGTCTCATCGGCCGGGCCGGGTTTCCCCTTTAGGGGGCCGCCGTCATTTCCCTCCCTTGCCAGAAGCCCTCGCCGTCGCGTATCTTTCCAGCATGCCCAAGCAAGAAGGCACGGCCCTGGAGGCCGCCCCGCTGGGGGGCACCATCCCCCCGGAAGACATCCGAGTGACCCTGCCGAACGGCCGGGCCTGGCACCTCTGGGGGCGCGGCGGCGCGGAGCGCGAGGCCGAGCTGGCCCGCAGCGTGCCCGAGGACGCCCTGCCCGTGCTCCTCGGTTCGGGCCTGGGGCGCTGCCTGGAGCTCCTGGCGGGCCGCCCCGCCGTGGTCGTGGTGGACCGGGAGCGGGCCATCCAGGAGGCCAGCGGCGCGCGGGAGCGGTTTGCCGGGCAGGAGAACGTCCACTGGCTGGATGGGGGCGCGGAGGCGGTTTTGGCCCGGGTGGAGGCATTGCGGCGCGAGCACGGCCTCACGGGGGTCCATGCGCTGCGCCTGCCGCTCTACCAGCGGCTCGATCGTGAATACTACGGCGCGCTGGCGGCACGCCTCCAGGCCATGGACGCCTTCACCAGGACGGTCCGCGCGCCGAGGTTTCGTTCCGGGCAGGCCCGCGTGCTGCTCCTGCGGCGGCCCTATTTCCTCTACCGGGAGATCGAGTCCGCCCTGGAGCGGCTGGGCATGCCCGTGGCCGTGGTGGAGATTCCCGAGGAGGATGCCGCCCTGGGGCCGTTCGTGGAGCGGCTGCTCGGCCAGGTGGCCGCCTTCCGGCCAGACTTCGCGCTCACGGTGAACCATTTCGGCCTCGACAGGGAAGGCCATCTGGCCGCGCTCCTGGAGGACCTGGGCCTGCCCCTGGCCTCCTGGTTCGTGGACAGCCCCGCGCTGATCCTCGCGGACTACCCCACGGCCACGCCCGGAACCTGCGTCTTCACCTACGACGCGGACAACGTGGACTGGCTCGGGGGCCGGGGCTTCTCCCGGGCGCACTACCTGCCCCTGGCCACGGACGAGCGCCGCTTCGCCCCCGGGGGGCAGGTGCTGGAGGCGTGGCGGGCGCGGGTTTCGTTTGTGGGGGATTCCATGGTCGCGCCCGTGGCCCGGCTGGTGGAGGCCGCCGGGCTCTCGGCGCGCTTCCGGGCGGCTTTGTCGGAGGTGGCCCGGGGGTTTGCCCGCAGCGGGGAGGCCTCCCCCGTGCACTTTCTGGAGGCGGCGTACCCCGAACTCTATGCCGAGTGGGCCGCCATGGCGGACGCGGAGCAACGGCTGGCTTGCGAGCGGGGCGTGACCTTCGCCGCCGCAGGGAGCTACCGGGCGGACTGCGTGCGCGAGCTGCTGCCCTTTGGCCCGCTGGTGGCCGGGGACGAGGGCTGGCGCCAGGTGCTCGGGCCGCCCGGGCTGCGGGGCGAAGGGAATTCGGGCTGGCGAGCCCACGGCCCGCTGGAGTATTATTCGGAGCTGCCGCGCTTCTACCAGTGCGCGGAGGTGAACTTCAACTGCACCAGCGCGCAGATGAAGGGCGCCGTGAACCAGCGGGTCTTCGACGTGCCCGCCTGCGGCGGATTCCTGGTGACGGATCGGCGCGAGCAACTCGGGGCGCTGTTTGATGAGGCCGAGTTGGCCTGTTACGGCGAGCCCGGAGAGATAGGCGAGGTGGTGGCCCGCTGGCTGGCCGACCCCCGTGGCCGGGAGAGGCTCGCCGAGCGGGCGCGGCGGCGCGTCCTGGCGGAGCACACGTACGAACGCCGGGTGGCCCGGCTTGCCGGGATCATGCGCGACACGTTCGCCTGACGGCCGCCCTTGTGTACGCGGCGTATTTTTGTAATAGGGAAGGGGAGTTCAACCGTCCGAGGGGGACGCTGGAGGAACCGTGGCCCTTTTTCGTTGCGAGCATTGCGACCTGACCAAGCCCGTGCCCGACAAGTACCTGGGACGCAAGGTCCGCTGCCCCGAATGCGGCAAGGATTCGTCCGTGATCGCCGACGTGCCGGAGATCGCGCTGCCCGCCTCTTTGGAAGAGGAAGGCACCGGGGCCGTGTTTCGTTGCTTGGCCTGCGGCCATGAGGAGGCAGCCGACCCCGCGAGCCTGGGCGAGGAGCGCCGCTGCGCCAATTGCGGCGGAGCCGGGGCCGTTCGTCCCGTACGCCGCGAGGTGCGTGTGCCCACGCCCGAGGACGTGGACCTCGACGACCTGGCCGAGAGCCTGGCCGAGGGGCCTTCCGCCTACCGCCTTGAGGCGGAGAAGGAACGGGAAGAGAGCTCCGCCCGCCCCGCCCTGCTTCTGGAAGAGGGCGAGCACCGCCCCTCGTTGCTCCAGGGCGGGATACTGGGCAACCTCGTCTCCGGGGTGGCCTCCGGGCTGCTCGGCATGCTGCTCGGGGCGGCCCTCGCGGTGCTGCTGCTGGGCGCTCCGGGGATGGACGCCTGGTTCGGCCTCGCCTTCGGGGCCGTCCTGCTGGCGTCCGTGGCTGGCTCGCTGCTTATGGCCGCGCGCAGCGGCGTGAATTTCGGCCTGGCCGCGCCGGACCCCACGGGCTGCGCCGTGCTGGGCATGGTCGTGGGCGGGATGGCGGGGGCCATGCCCGGTGCTCCGGCCGAGGCGGTGGCGGCCACGGCCGTGGCTGCGGGAGTGTCGCTGGCGCTGGGCATGGGCCTGCTGGCCTGGCTGACCTGGGCCAGCGGCAACGGCAACTGGACGCGATTTCTCCCGGTGCAAATCCTCTGCGGGGTTCCCGCCGCGCTGGGCTTCTCGGTGCTCGCGGCGGCCTGGCGCTTCCTGCTTGGGCCGGAGGCGGAGTCCACCTCCCTGCTTCTGGTTATGGCCGATCTCCCCTCGGCGTTCGCCTCGGGCGCGGTCTGGGCGTGGCTCCCGGCCGTGCTGCTCGGTGCCGCGCTGCTCGCCGGGTTCCGCAAGGCGTACCACCCGCTGCCCCTGGTGCTCGTCCTGCTCCTGGCGTGCGCCCTGCCGCACTGGCTCGCGGCGGCCGGGCTCGACCTGCCCGAGGCGCTGGCCCCGGGCGGGAGGAACCTGCATTATGCCTTTGATTCCTCGTTCGTGGTGGGGCATTACGGCGCGGACTTCCTCGGGCGCATCGACTTGGCCGTGCTCGGCCGCTTCAAGGTGGACCTGGCCGCTGGGGCAGTGCTGCTGCTCAGCCTGTCCATGTACAAGCTGAGCCGTGTGGAGAACGAGATGCGCCGGGAGATCGATCTCGCCCGGGAGCTGCGCGTGCTGGGTTCGGGGAACCTGCTCTCCGGGCTGCTCGGCGGCGCGCCGCTCTCCTTCTGCCTCGGGCGCAGCCTGGGCGCGCGGCGGGGCGGGGCTGGCGGCCCGCTGGCGGGCATCGTGGCCGCGCTGGTGCTCACCGCCGGGCTCTTCCACGCGGGAGCGCTGGTGGAGCTGCTGCCGCCGTACGTGGTGGGCGGGACCCTGGTCTTCCTCGGCCTCGCGCTGGTGCGCCGCTGGCTCTTCGACGTGCGCCGGGAGTTCTTCCGTTCCGACGACTACATGCTCCTGGCGCTCACCTTCGCGGTGACGCTGGCCGGGGGCGTGACCCTGGGCACGGGCACCGGCCTGGCCCTGGCCATGATCGTCTCGGTGACGCGCTACGGCGCGGGCGGGGTGATCCGCCAGAAGCTCTCCGGGGCGAACCACCGCAGCCACGTGGACCGCGCGCCCGTACAACTGGCCCACCTCAAGGCCCACGGCGGGGCCGTCCTCGTGGTCCGGCTCCAGGGGTTCGTCACCGTGGGCGCGCTGCACGGCGTGATCCGCGAGGTGCTGGCCCGCATGGCCGACCCGGACGCCCACCATCTTTCCACGGTCATCGTGGACTTCTCCTCCGTGCGCCGCCTCGGCCCGGCCATGAACCAGGGCTTCGCCAGGCTGGAGGCCCTCGGCCTGGAGCACGATCTGAACATGGTGCTCACCAGCCTGCCTTTCGAGGTGGAGGAGCGGTTGCAGCAGGAGGGCTACGAGGACGAGGGGCGCGCGGGCGGGCTGCGCATCTTCCAGAATCTCGACTTCGCCATGGAGTGGGCCGAGGATCGCATCCTGGAGGAGGCAGGCCTTCTGCACATGGAGGAGGCGAGCCTGCCCGACCTGCTCCGGCCCGTATTCCCGGACCCGGACCAGATACCCTACCTGATGAAGCTCCTGCAGCCCGTAAAGATCAAGGCCGGGCAGGACGTGTTCCGCCAGGGGGACCCCTCAGACTCCATGTATTTCATCCAGTCGGGCTGGTTCCGGGTGGAGCTGGAGCTGCCCGATGGCAAGACGCTCCGGCTCAAGAAGATGGGCCCCGGGGCCGTGTTCGGCGAGATGGGCCTGTATACGGACAGCGTGCGCTCCGCCACGGTGACGGCGGCGGAGCCGGGGGTGGTCTACAGGCTCTCCAAGAAGCGCATCGCGCTCATCGAAACCCGGCTGCCCAGGCTCAAGTCGAGCATCGACCGCTATCTGGTCAACCTGCTGGCAGGGCGCGTGGCCGACGCCAACGCCATGGCCCGCGACCTCATGCGCTGATCGGTTATTCGTCAGTCTTCCTCGTGGGCGGTGAGGCCGAGCACGTACTCGCGCAGCGCCTGGCTCCAGGGCCGGGGGGTGACTCCCGTGGCGCGGACGAATTCCGAGATGTCGAGCACGGAGAAGGCCGGGCGCGGGGCCCGGGTGGGGTACGCCGAGGTGGGGATGGGCTCCACGCGGCAGGGCAGCCCCGCAGCTGCCACAGCCTCGGCGGCCAGCTCGCACCAACTGGCCCGGCCGGAGTTGGCCACGTGGTAGAGCCCGCGCCTGTCGCGCCGGACAAGGTCGAGGGTGTGCCGGGCGAGGTCCAGGGTGCAGGTGGGCGAGCCTATCTGGTCGTGGACCACGGTGAGCTTCTCGCGCTCCCGGGCCAGGCCGAGTATCTTCTGCACGAAGTTGGTCTTGCCGGGGCCGAAGAGCCATGCCGTGCGCAGGATGAGCAGGTTGCCCCAGCCCAGGGCCGAGAGCGCCAGCTCGCCGCGCAGCTTGGTGCGGCCGTATTCCGAGAGCGGTTCCGTAGCGTCCGTCTCCTGGTAGGGCTCTTCCTTTCTGCCGTCGAAGACGAAGTCCGTGGAATAGTGCACCAGCAGCGCGCCCAGCTCCATGCAGGCGAGGCCGAGGGCCCTGGGCAGGCCCGCATTGAGCGCGGCGGCGGCCTCCGGCTCGTCCTCGGCCCGGTCCACCTGGGTGTGGGCGATGGTGTTGAAGACCATCTCCGGCCGGGCATCGACCACGAAGCGGCGCGCCTCGTCCGGTTGCAGGGGGTCGAAGCTGCCCCGGTCCGTGGCGGTCACGTCCGCCCCGGCGTCTTCATGCGCATGGACCAGGGCCTGGCCGAGCAGCCCCGTAGCCCCGCCGAGGACCAGGGCGCGGGCCCCGGAGAGGGTGTTCATGCGCGGCCCTCGTACCAGGAACTCATGAATCGGCGGTATTCACCGCTCTGCACGTTGTCGAGCCAGGAGGTGTTGGCCGCGTACCAGTCCAGCGTGGAGGCTATGCCCTCGGCAAAGGTGCGCGAGGGCGCGAAGCCCAGCTCCCCCGAGGCGAGGCTGAAGTCCATGGCGTAGCGTCGGTCGTGGCCCGGACGGTCCGGCACGAAGGTGATGAGCTCTTCGGGCTTGTCGAGGTGGGCCAGGATGGCGCGCACCAGTTCGAGGTTGGTGAGCTCGGCATCGCCGCCGAAGTTGTACACCGCTCCGGGGCGACCGCTGGTCAGCGCCAGCTCCACGCCAGTGCAGTGGTCGTCAACGTGGATCCAGTCGCGGACGTTGAGGCCGTCG
Source organism: Desulfovibrionaceae bacterium (assembly GCA_050253205.1). Lineage (GTDB taxonomy): Bacteria > Desulfobacterota > Desulfovibrionia > Desulfovibrionales > Desulfovibrionaceae > JAHJKV01. Next base: position 2,174 of record JBFWJM010000118.1, on the reverse strand, counting down.
CCGTAGACGGGCAGCGGCTTCCCGGCCTGGGCCCGGAGAAACATGAGCGGCACGAGCTTCTCGGGGAACTGGTAGGGCCCGTAGTTGTTGGAGCAGCGGGTGACCACCACGTCCATGCCGTAGGTTTCGTGGTAGGCCCGGCACATGAGGTCCGCGCCCGCCTTGGAGGCGGAATACGGCGAGTTGGGCGCGATGGGCGTGGTTTCCATGAATCGACCTTCGGCACCGAGGGAGCCGTAGACTTCGTCGGTGGAGATGTGGACCACGCGGGGAATCTGCGCCCGTCGGCAACATTCGAGGATGTTTTGCGCGCCCTGCACGTTGGTGGAGACAAAGGGCGCGGGGTCGTCGATGGAGCGGTCAACGTGCGACTCCGCGGCGAAGTTGACCACGGCGTCCACACGGTGCTCCTCCAGCAGGGAGGAGACGAGCTCCGGGTCGCGGATGTCGCCGTGCACGAACGTATAGGCAGCCATGCCTTCGAGGTCGGCAAGATTCAGCGGGTTGCCCGCGTAGGTCAGCAGGTCGAGGTTGACGATGGTCCAATCCGGGTGCCGCCCGAGCATGAGCCGGATGAAGTTGGTTCCGATGAATCCGCAACCTCCGGTAACCAAAAGACGCATATGCTGTTCCTTGAATTCAGGGTGGGTTCGGGATGGCGGATCATACGCGGGGTTTCCTACCAGCGCAAGACCAACCGGGCGCTCTTAAGGAAGCTGTTGCGTTGCGCGCAGCGCCTCGTAGAGCAGGATGCCTGCCGCAGTGCTCATGTTCAGGCTGCGCACGGTGTCGAAGATGGGGATGCGCACGCGGTGGGGCGAGAGGTGCAGCACCTCCTGCGGCAGGCCGCGCGTTTCCGGGCCGAGGACGATGAGGTCGCCGCGCTCCCAAGGGAAGTCGCACCAGCGTTGGCCGCCGCGCGCGGAGCTGAGCACGAGCCGCCCCGGCACGGCCGCCAGGAAGGCGTCCAGGTCCGGGTGCACGGTGAGGTTCACGCTTGGCCAGTAGTCGAGCCCGGCGCGCTTGAGGTGCTTGTCGTCGATCTTGAAGCCCAGCGGCTCGATGAAGTGCAGCGGGGTTTTGGTGGCGGCGCAGAGCCGGGCCACGTTGCCCGCGTTGGGCGGTATCTCGGGTTCGTAGAGCACGAGTTGCATGCGGGGCTCATACCGCAAGCGGCGGCGGAAAAAAAGACCCCGCGCGGGGCGGGGCCTGGTTGCCGATTCTCGTTTTGCGAAACGCTAGAGTCCCTGGTCCGCCATGTGGGCGATGAGGTCCGCCACCCGGCAGGAGTAGCCCCATTCGTTGTCGTACCAGGCGTATATCTTGGCCAGGGTGCCGCTTTGGACCACGGTGAAGTCCGCCTCCACGATGCTGGAGTGCGGGTCGCCGATGTAGTCCGAGGAGACGAGGGGCTCCTCGCTGTAAGCGAGAATGCCGCGAAGCGGGCCCTCGGCCGCCTCGCGCAGGGCCGCCTTGAGGGTTTCGGTGTCCGTCTCCCGCTCCAGCACGGCCACGAAGTCCACCAGCGAGACCGTGGGCGTGGGCACGCGCACGGAATAGCCCTCGAAGCGGCCCTTCATCTCCGGGATGACCAGGGCCACGGCCTTGGCCGCGCCCGTGGAGGTGGGGATCATGTTGCACGCGGCGGCGCGGGCCCGGCGCAGGTCCTTGTGGGGCAGGTCGAGGATGCGCTGGTCGTTGGTGTAGGCGTGCACGGTGGTCATGACGCCCTTGCTGATGCCGAAGGCCTCGTGCACCACCTTGACCACGGGAGCGAGGCAGTTGGTGGTGCAGGAGGCGTTGGAGACGACGTGGTGCTTCTCGGGGTCGTAGAGGCGGTGGTTCACGCCCATGACCAGGGTGATGTCCTCCTCCTTGGCCGGTGCGGAGATGACGACCTTCCTGGCCCCGGCCTCGATGTGCTGGGCGGCGGTGGGCCCGGTGCGGAAGATGCCCGTGGATTCCACCACCACGTCCACGCCGAGCTCGCCCCAGGGGATGTGGCGCGGGTCGCGCTCGGCGAAGTTGCGCACGGTGAAGTTGTCTCCCACCCGGAAGGTGTCGCCCTCCACGGTGATGGGCACGGGCAGGCTGTTGTAGCAGGTGTCGTGGCGCAGCAGGTGCGCGTTGGTTTCGATGTCGAACAGGTCGTTCACCGCCACGACCTCCATGTG
>JBFWJM010000117.1:0-9381 GCA_050253205.1 Desulfovibrionaceae bacterium | reverse complement strand
CCCGTTCGACCCGCTGCTGGAGTCCATGGAGCAGACCAGGGGCCTCCAGGTCATGCTGTACATGAACCGCGACCAGCTGAACATCACCACCAGCCTCCAGGACCCGCAGGAATATCCCGTGGTGGACAACCGCTTCGTGCTCATCGCCGGGCAGAAGAACACCGAGGCCCAGGCCCTCGTGCCCGTGGAGGCCATTGCCGCCGGGGCGGGCGGGCTCCACATCATCCAGTCCGGCGACAGCGCCGTGGCCACCCTGCCCATCCAGGACTACAAAAACCGCCAGATCGGCGTGCTCGCCCTGGTGGTGGACATGAGCGCGCAGAAGTCGCTCATCGAAAAGGTCTTCTACTACATGATCGCCGGGGTGCTCCTGCTGGCCGTGGTGCCCCTGGTGGCCGGGCAGTACGTCATGCAGCGGTTCATCTTCACCCCCATCAAGCGCTGCCTCGACTTCACCAGCCGCTTCTCCGAGGGCGACCTCTCCGCAGGCATCGACGTGAACCAGAACGACGAGATGGGCCAGCTCGTCTCCTCCCTGCGCTGCATGCGCGGCAACATCGGCTCCATCGTCCACGACGTGCAGGACGCCTCCTCCAGGGTGGCCTCCGGCAGCGCGGGCATCAACGCCTCGGCGTCGGACGTGGCCAAGGGGGCCTCCACCCAGGCGGCCTCCGTGGAGGAAATCTCCTCCTCCGTGGAGCAGATGGCCTCCAACATCCACCAGAACGCGGACAACGCCCGGCAGACGGAAGCCATAGCCATCAAGCTCTCCACAGGCGCGGGAGAGGCCGGCCAGGCCGTGAACAAGACCCTCTCGGCCATGGTGGAGATTGCGGAAAAGATCAACATCATCGAAGAAATAGCCCGACAGACGAACCTGCTCGCGCTCAACGCCGCCATCGAAGCCGCCCGCGCGGGGGAGTCCGGCAAGGGCTTCGCCGTGGTGGCGGCCGAGGTGCGCAAGCTGGCCGAGCGCAGCGGCCACGCCGCCGAGGAGATCAGCGGGCTCTCCTCCGGCAGCGTGGGCATGGCCAAGCGCGCGGGAGAACTGCTCAACGACATCCTGCCCGAGATCCAGAACACCACGGACCTGGTGCAGGAGATCACCGCCTCGTGCAATGAGCAGTCCGCCGGGGTGGACCAGATCAACACCGCCATCCAGCAGCTCGACCAGATCATCCAGCAGAACGCCTCGGCCTCCGAGGAACTGGAGGAGGCGGCAAAGGAGCTCTCCGCCCAGGCGGACCAGCTGGAGCAGACCATGGGCTTCTTCTCCACGGGCGGGGCGGACGGCGCCGAGTTCGAGGATACGAGCGAGCGGGCCTGCACGAGCCAGTCCATCCTGCGGGTGCAAAAGGCCCTCGGCTCCGGAAAGGGCCCACACCGCCAGGACGAGGGCGGCGACAACTTCGAGCGGTTCTAGCTGACTGTTGAAAAACTGATTTTTCGCAGGCCGTTCAAAACGTGTGCGTTGCAAGGAAGCGAAAAAAATCCTGGACGCGCAGTATATTGCACATACATAAGCGGTCTGGATTTTTGCGCTGACGCAGCAGATTGCACTTTTTCAACAGCCTGCTAGCGCCCGGGAGGCGGACCAACCTCGGCCCCGCGCAGCAGCGCCAGCACGCGGGAGCGCTCCCCGGCCTCCAGCTCGGCGAGCAGCAGCTCCAGGGCCAGCTCCACGAGCTGGGACTTGCTCTGCACGGGCTCGCGCGCCAGGCGCAGCTTGAGCCATGTCTCCTCCAGGCGCTGGAGCAGCTCCTCCGGCAGGTAGTAGCCAGCCTTGGCCTTGGGGCGCTGGCCCCGCTCGGGGGCGGCCTCGGGGCCGAGGCAGGCGCTCACGGGGTCCGGCCCGCAGGCGTCGGGCGTCACGTCGTCGAACAGCGGCGGGGTCTTTCTCTTAGCCATCCTGCATGATCCTCCTGGCCAGCGCGAGGTAGTCCTGGGCTCCCGTGGCCTCGGGGCTGTGTTCGAAAATGGTCCGGCCCTCGCCCGCGGCCTCGCTCAGGCGCACGTTGCTGCGGATGGGTCCGCAGAGCTTGTCCGAAAAGGCGTTCTTCAGCGCGGCGAGGCACTGCCGCGACTGCGCCAGCCGCCGGTCGTACATGGTGGGCACGAGGTAGCGCAGGTTCAGCGCGGGGTTGCGCTTCTGGGCGGACTGCACGTAGGTGAGGAACGCCTTGAGCCCCTCCAGGGCGGGGGGTTGCAGCGCCACGGGGGAGAGCACCTCCTCCACAGCGCAGAGGATGTTCACGGAGAGGATGTCCCAGCCCGGAGCGCAATCGTAGATCACGTAATCCAGCGTGCCCTCGCGCGGCACCAGGCGCTCGCGCAGGATGGTGTCGCTCCTGGGCTGGCGGCCGAGCCAGCGCTTGAGCTCCGTGAGCCCCACGCCCCCGGCGAGCATCCAGAGGTTCTCGCGCGCCTGGAGCACGGCACCGTTGCGTTCCTCGGCGGTGCGGGCCACGAGGAAGCGGCTGAGCCCCGCGCGGACCTGCTCGCGCACGCCGAGAAAGCGCGCCACCTGGTCCTGGGAATCGCAGTCCACGAGCAGCACGCGGCGGCCTTCGGCGGCCAGGGCCGCGCCGAGGTTCACGGCGGTGGTGGTTTTGCCGACGCCGCCCTTGGCGATGGCAACGGCGATGGTGCGCATGGATCCTCCCCGGCGGCCCATGCCGGGCCGCGTATTCTTCCGTTCGAGAATTCTTCAGTCCATTATTTCCAGTTTTTCCCCGCCAGTCAAGACATCCGAGGCTTCGCTTCTTGCCTGCCCCGGCCGTTCCCTATAAGATGTCCCCATGATCCATGCGGCAGGGCGGAGGAACTCATGAAGAGGTGTTCCCGTTGGGGGCTGGTGCTGACGTACGCGGGGCTCATCGTGATCTTCGCGGCCGTGCTGCTGCTCTCCTCCACGCTGACCTCGCGCAACGCCCTCACCGGACATGCGCGCAACATCATGGAGAACATCGCCTCCTACACCATCGACAAGTCGAGCCATTACCTCACGCCCGCCCGAGACGCCGCCCGGCTGACGCTGGGCCTCTCGCGCAACAACATCCTCTCCGCCGGGGACGCCGAGGCCATGGAGGCCTACTTCTACGAGCAACTGTTCATCTATCCCCAGTTTTCCGGCATCTACTACGGCACCGTGAACGGCGACTTCATCATGGCCTCGCGCTACAACGCCCGCGAGGCCGGAGGGTTCTTCACCAAGATCATCTCCAACCGCCAGGGAACGCGCGGGGTGGAGCTGATCTACCGGGGAGCGGACTTCCGCGTCTCCCACCGCGAAAACGACCCGGAAGACCCCTACGACCCCCGCCAGCGCCCCTGGTTCCGACAGGCCGAGGAAAAAGGCCAGCTCGTCTGGACCGCGCCGTACGTCTTCTTCACCTCCCAGAAGCCCGGCATCACCACGGCCAACCCCGTGTACGACGAAAACGGCTCGCTCACGGGCGTCATCGGCGTGGACATCGCCCTGGACGAGCTCTCCACCTTCCTCTCCCGGCTCAAGGTCGGGCAGCACGGCCTGGCGTTCATCATGAACGAATCCGGCGACTTGGTGGCCTATCCCGACGTCTCCAAGCTGCGCCAGCCCGAGGGCGAGAAGTTCCGCCTGAGCACCATCGGCGAGCTCGACGATCCCATCGCCCGCACGGCCTTCCTCTCCCTGGGCGAGCGGGCCGCGTCGCTGTCCGGGTCGGGGCCCACCTTCACCTCCTTCGACCACGAGGGCGAACGCTTCAACGCCATGTTCGCCCCCTTCTCCGACCCGCAGTGGCCATGGACCATCGGCATCTACCTGCCCGAGAACGACTACCTCGGCGCGCTCAAGCAAAACGCCCTGCTCAACGTGGGCGTCTCGGTGGTGGCCGTGCTCCTGGCCGGGCTGCTGGGTCTGGCCATCTCCAGAAGGCTCGACCGCGCGCGCGTGGCCGCCGAGGTGGCGGACCAGGCCAAGAGCCGCTTCCTGGCGCGCATGAGCCACGACATCCGCACGCCCATGAACGCCCTGCTCGGGGCCAACGAACTGCTGTCCGAAACTGAACTCACGGACGAGCAGCGCCAGTACCTCAAGCTCTCGCGCAGCGCCGGGAGTGTGCTCCACGACCTGGTGAGCGACGTGCTCGACATGGCCAAGATCGAATCCGGAGAGCTCACCCCGGCGGCGGTTCCCTTCCGCCTGCGCGAAATCCTGGAGGAAACCTGCTCGGTCTTCGCCCTGGGGGCCCTGGAAAAGGGGCTCGTCTTCCACTCCTCGGTGCACCCCGACGTGCCCGACGCCCTCATCGGCGACCCCGCCCTGCTCAAGCAGGTGCTCGTGAACCTCATCGGCAACGCGCTCAAGTTCACCGAGCAGGGCTCCATCTCCCTGGAGGTCTCGCGCCTGGAGCCAGATGGGCGCGGCCAGGGCGAGACCCTGGCCTTCACCGTGCGCGACACGGGCCCGGGCATCCCCAAGGATCAGCACGAGGCCGTCTTCGAGCACTTCACCCGGCTGCCGAACCCGGGCTGCAAGGAACAGGGCACGGGCCTCGGGCTCTCCATCTGCCGTCTGCTGGTGCAGGCCCTCTCCGGGCGCATCGAGCTCGCCAGCGAGCCCGGCAAGGGCTGCGCCTTCCGCGTGCTGCTGCCCTTCGAGCGGACGGAACCCGGAGACGAGGCCCTGGAGCGGCCCCAGGACGCCGAGGAAACCCGGCTGCGGCCCCTGCGCGTGCTCCTGGTGGACGACGACGAAGCCAACCGCCTGATCATGGAACTCTTCCTGCGCGGGCAGGACGTGCGCATGAGCGTGGCCGAGAACGGCCAGGAGGCCGTGCGCGCGTACAGCGAGCAGGACTTCGACCTGGTGATCATGGACCTGGAGATGCCGGTGATGGACGGCTTCACGGCCACGCGGCGCATCCGGGCCGTGGAGGCCGGGCGCAACACCCCCCCGGTGCCCATCGTGGCGCTCACGGCCCACGCCTCTCTGGACACGGCGGAGGAGGCCCTGCGCGCGGGCTGCACCGAGCACCTGCCCAAGCCTATCCGCAAGGACAGCCTGCTGGCCCTGCTGCGGCGCTACGCCAAGGTCTGATCCCCCGCTTCCTCCTTCCGCTTCCGGTCGCTCTCCCGCCGCCCTGCCGAGAACTCTCCCCGGAGGCTTCCCCTTGAAGTTTCCCCGTGGCGCTTCGCCCTGGCAGTCTCCCGGCCTGGCAGTCTCCCGGGTCGCTCCCCATGCCGCCGCCCCGGCCCTCGTCTCTGGCTCTCGTCTCAGGGGAAAGCCAAGCCCGCCCGTCATTGTGGCACCGTCATGCGGCACGTCATGCGCCCGTCACCATGGCGCCGTCATGCGGCGACGATCATGCCAATATTCATGTGTGTGTGGGGGGGGAGGTGGCCGAGATGTTCTCTGCGGGCATTCGTCGGCCCCGCCGCCACAGAAGGGAAGTACCGCCGGGCCGACTGGCAGACTGCCGATGGGCCACCGGGCCGCGAACGCTCCCGCGCATCCGCACGCAAGCGCAAACGCAGGCCGGGCTCCACGACGGGCACGGACAGCCCATACGAGCAAATCCGGACGCACCTGGGTGCATCTGGGTGCATCTGGGTGCACCTGGGCACGTCGAACGGGCCGCCGTGTTCCCCTGCGGGAATCAGTTGAGGATGAAACGCTTGGGATTGACGGCCTTGCCGTCCAGGCGCACCTCGTAGTGCAGGTGCGGGCCGGTGGAGCGGCCCGTGTTGCCCACGTAGGCGATGACGTCGTCGCGGCTGACCACCTGGCCGACCTTCACGGCCACCTTCTGCAAATGCGCGTAGCGGGTCATGACGTTTCCGGTGTGGCGGATGTTCAGGGTCAGGCCGTAGTAGCCCTTGCGGCCCACAAACTCCACCACGCCGTTGGCCGGGGCGTGGATGGGCGTGCCGCGTCCTGTGGTCGGCACGATGTCGATGCCCTGGTGCATTCGGCTGGTCATGTCGAAGGGATGGTTGCGCATGCCGAACCCGGAGGTGATGCGCCCCTTCACCGGCCAGACAGAAGGCGTCCAGGCCAGGGTGTTCATGTTCAGGCGCATCTCGCGGAGCACGTTCTGCTGCTCGCCTTCGGCGTCAAGAACGTCCCCCGCCAGGGAATCCGCCCCGCGCTGCATGTTGCGCACCAGGGAACGCAGGTTGTACGGGGTGATGGACCCTTGGGCAAAGGCGTAGTGGATGCCGCCCATGGCCTCGCCCTCCGGCTCCGGCTCCTCCATGTTGAGCATGACCTTGAGCTTGCCGATGAAGTCGTTCACGTGGTCGTACTCGGCGCGCAGCCCGGCCAGCTGCCTGGCCCTGGCGAGCAGGCCCGTGCGCAGGGCGATGCGCTCGCTCTCCATGTCCGCGTAGCTGCGTTCCATGTCGCCGAGCTGGAGCGCCCGGGAGAGCAGGAAGCCGCCGGAGAGGAGCATGCCCAGGATCAGCCCGATCACCAGCCGGGGCACGATGCGCCGCAGGCGCAATGCGCGGCACTTCCCGGCGCAGTCCGGGTAGATGATGATCTGGTATTTGCTGAACAGGTGGCAGCGGCTCATGTCCGGTGTCGTCCCTCGGCAGTGGTCTCGCCCATGGGCGGATGCGTGCGATTGGCTTACCCCAAAGATCAAGAAATGAAAAGGCCTGGGGAACATTTTCCGCCGCGCTCGGGGTTTGACCGCCGGGGCAAAAAACCGTACCTTCGCGCGCCCCGGCCCGCCCCGACCTACCCCGACCGCCCCGTCGGCCCTTTCTGTTGCCATGGCGGCCCGCCTGGGGATAAAGTGACCGCTCAAACGGACAGGAGCCCCCATGAGCCAGCACAGCGACGACCCCGGACGCAAACCCGGCATCGACTTCATCCGCACCATCATCAACGAACACCGCGAGCAGGGCGTCTACGCCGGGCGCGTGCACACGCGATTCCCCCCGGAGCCCAACGGCTACCTGCACATGGGCCACGCCAAGTCCATCTGCCTGAACTTCGGCCTGGCCGGGGAATACGGCGGCAAGTGCAACCTGCGCTTCGACGACACCAACCCCGCCAAGGAAGAGCAGGAGTACGTAGACTCCATCCGCGAGGACGTGCGCTGGCTCGGGTTCGACTGGCAGGAGCGCGAGTTCTACGCCTCGGACTACTTCGAGCAGCTCTACGGCTTTGCCGAAAAGCTCATCACCATGGGCAAGGCCTACGTGGACGACCAGACCGCCGAGGAAATCCGCTCCAACCGGGGCACCCTCACGCAGCCGGGGGCCGACTCCCCCTGGCGCGGGCGCGGAGTGGAGGAAAACCTCGACCTCTTCCGGCGCATGCGCGCGGGCGAGTTCGAGGACGGCGCGCGCGTGCTGCGCGCCAAGATCGACATGGCCGCGCCCAACGTGGTCATGCGCGACCCGACCCTCTTCCGCATCAAGCGCGCCCACCACCACCGCACGGGCGACGCCTGGTGCATCTACCCCATGTACGATTTCACCCACTGCCTCTCCGACGCGCTGGAAGGCATCACCCACTCCATCTGCACCCTGGAGTTCGAGAACAACCGCGAGCTGTACGACTGGGTGCTCGACACCCTGGGCGACTTCCCCGAGCGGCCCCGGCAGTACGAGTTCGCCCGCCTGAACCTGACCCACACCGTGCTCTCCAAGCGCAAGCTCATCCAGCTCGTGCGCGACGGGCACGTCAACGGCTGGGACGACCCGCGCATGCCCACCCTCTCGGGCATCCGCCGCCGGGGCTACACCCCGGAGGCCATCCGCGACTTCTGCGAGCGCATCGGCGTGGCCAAGGCCAACTCCACCGTGGACTTCGCCCTGCTGGAGCACTGCGTGCGCGAACACCTCAACGCCACGGCCCCGCGCTACATGGGCGTGCTCAACCCGCTCAAGGTGGTCATCGAAAACTACCCCGAGGACCAGGCCGACGAGTTCGTCATGCCCCTCTCCCCGGAGGACGAGTCCCTGGGCTCGCGCACGGTGCCCTTCACCCGGGAACTGTACATCGAGCGCGACGACTTCATGGAAAACCCGCCCAAGAAGTTCTTCCGCCTGGCCCCGGGCCGCGAGGTGCGCCTGCGCTACGCCTACTACGTGACCTGCACCGACGTGGTGAAGGACGCGGCGGGAGAGGTCGTCGAGCTGCGCTGCACCTACGACCCCGCCACCAAGGGCGGCTGGTCCGAGGACGGCCGCAAGGTCAAGGGCACCCTGCACTGGGTCAGCGCCGCGCACGCCGTCCCGGCCCCGGTGCGGCTATACGAGAAGCTCTTCAACGTGGAAAACCCCGGTGCGGAGGAGGACTTCACCGCATGCATCAACCCGGACTCCATGAGCGAGGTCACGGCCATGGTGGAACCCGCCCTGGCCGAAGTGCCCGCAGGCACGTCCTGCCAGTTCGAGCGCATGGGCTACTTCATCGCGGACGCCAAGGACCACGCGCCGGGCGCGCCCGTGTTCAACCGCACGGCCACCCTGCGCGACACCTGGGCCAAGATCGCCCAGAAGGGCTGACCCCCAACGACCCCGGACAACCCCGAGAATGAACGAGCCCGCCGCAAGGCGGGCTTTTTCGTGCGCAAGGCAGCACGAGCGCCGTGCGGGCAGCCGTGCGCTGGCGGCGGCGCGCAGGGTGCTCCGCAGGCCAGGGGCTGGCGCCCCTGGAGCCCGCTGCGGGCGCAGCCAGAGCCGGAGAGGCCGGGGTTCTTACAGCCTCGCCTTCGCCTTGCGGTACGCGCCGAGCCGCTCCCGCTTGCCCACGGCAATGACCGTCACGTAGACGATGCCGTCGTCCACCCTGTAGACGAGCCTGTAGCCGACCTTGCGAAGCTTGATCTTGTAGCAGTCCTGCATGCCGGAAAGGGCAGCCGATGGCACGCGGGGAGCCTCCAACCGTTCGGCGAGCTTCTTCTTGAACTGCGCCCGCAGGAACGGGTCCAGCTTCCCCCACTCCTTCAGGGCCTGCTCGTGAAACCGCAGCCTATAGGTCATCGAGGCTGACATCCTCGAACGGGCCGTCCGCCCGCTCCCGCACCAATCTTGCGTCTTCCAGGTCTTCCAGCCGCTCCAGCAGATGCTCGTACAAGGCGGCGGAGAGCAGATACGCCTCGGGCTTGTTGTGGTTGAGCACGGCCACGGCCTCGTCCCCGGCCTCGTTCAGCACGGAGGCCAGGTTGCGCTTGAGCTCCGTCACGCTCACGGTCTTTCCGGCGTAGATGTCCTGCATGGTTTATCGCTTTTTTATCGTTTTATTTGATGTCTAAAATGATACTTTTTCAGCAGCCCGTCAAGCGAGAGGAAAAGATTCGCGCGGGCGAGAGCGACGGCGGCAGCGCGCGGGGTGCGCCGCAGCCCAGGGGCCGCGCCCCTGGGCCGCGTTGCGGGCCTAGC
>JBFWJM010000116.1:0-9397 GCA_050253205.1 Desulfovibrionaceae bacterium | reverse complement strand
GCGCCAAGTGCTCTGCCGCGCGGTGAAGTGGCATCTGGAAGACCGCATCCTCGTTGACGGGAACAAGACCATCGTCATGATCTAGGGCCAGCCCTGATGTTGTCCGAGCGCGTGATGGGGCTCGTGGTCTTTGGTGCGAGGGACTTCGATAATAAACCGCCGCCCGCGCAGGGTCGGCCCCGGTCCGCACTTCGCGCCTGCTCCTCGTCGCGCCCGGCCAGCCCTGATGTTGTCCGAGCGCGTGATGGGGCTCGTGGTCTTTGGTGCGAGGGACTTCGATAATAAACCGCCGCCCGCGCAGGGTCGGCCCCGGTCCGCACTTCGCGCCTTGATCTATCATCAGCACACGGCCGTGCCCGAACGGCCCGCGTCACAGCCCGCAACACTGCCCGATCACAGCCCGCATCACGGCCCTCATATTCCGGGCATTCGCAGGGCAACAAGAATGGGATTCCAAAGGGCGGGAGCCCTTTGGCCGCCGGAGGCAAGAGCCGCTTGGCCGTTGCTCCGCCAGTGCTGGCGGGCAGGCATGCCGGGGCTAGCCCATGGGTGCCGCTGAGGGCTCGGGTGTGCGGACCAGGCCGAAGCGGCGCAGGATTTCCTGTACGCGGACCTGGAGGTTGGTGGTGGTGCGCTGGAGCAGGGCGAGGTCGAGCAGCAGCACTATTTCCGTCTTCATGTTCCGGGCCTTCCAGAGCCGGACGATGCGCCCGGCGGGCTCGGGTTCCAGTTGCAGCAGCTTGACGGTGGAGGCGAGTTCGCGGTCGTTCCTGGGCTTGAAGAGCAGGTGCGCCTCGTCGGCCGGGTCTGCGGCGAAGAGCTTGCTGCGGCGTATCTTGGAAAGCCCGAGACCGTCCACTTCGTCTGCGTTCGCCCTGCGGGCGCGGCTGGTGAGCACCTGGAGCTTGCCGATGTCTTCCCCGGCCTGCTCGCGCAGGCGCAGCACGAGGTGCTCCTCCAGGAGGCTGAGGAGCAGGTGGCGCAGGTTGGCGGCCTCGAAGTTGCGGCCCATGGAGTCGAGGGCCTCCACGCTGCCGGATGCGAGGCCGAGCAGCGCCCCGGCGATGTTTTGCTGGGTGATGGAGACGCCGATGGCCGCGCCCACGCCGAGCGCCGTGAGCTGCTCGTGCAGGAAGCGTAGCCGGGCGCGGTTTTCCTCGTTGTCCTCCAGGGTTCCTTCGCGGCGCTGATCGCTGAGTTCGCGCAGGGTTTCGGCAGCCGGGTCGATGCACACGGTCCTGGTGAGGAAGACCACGTCGTTCTTCGAGAGCAGCTCCGGGGGGATGAAGGCGAGGCCCTTGGCCATGGCCGCGTGGGCCACCTGGAGCATGGCGCGCTTGTCCGCGTCCGTGGCGAAGGCCTCGTAGGAGCGTTGCAGGCGGGTTTTTTCCAGTTCCCCGGTGGCGGGGGTCATCTGTTCCATGACGGCGTCCATGGCGAAGCGCACCACGAGCATGCGCCCTTCCTTGGCGAGGGAGAAGCGCTGGTCGCGGAGCATGGTCTCGTGGCCCTGGGCAACGGGCCGGACCACGAAGCGCTCGAAGAATCCCTTCCAGAAGTTGCGGTCGAGCTGGCGCTCCTTGAGCATGGCGGAGAATTCGTCCATGGCCGCCTTGCCGTAGAGGGTGATGACCAGTTCCTCGATGTTGTCGATGATCAGGCCCATGGAATAGACGATGCCCTGCATGCATTTGATGAGCAGGACCTCGATGTTGGAGAGGCGCGCCCCGGCGGCTTCGAGCTGTTCCTTGTCGTTGTTGGCCTTGGCCTTGCGGAGGTGGCCAAGCAGCACGATGAAGCTGCTGGTCAGCTTGCGGATGTAGTCGTAGGCCGGGTGGTCGAGGCGCTGGCAGAGCAGTTCGATGACGGTCTGCTGCTGCGTCTCCAGCAGGGGGAATTCGTTGATGGCGCTGCGGTTGGTGCGGATGAAGCCGAGCAGGATTTCGCGTTCCTGCACCTCGCGCAGGGTGACGCGGTCCTTGCGCAGCTTGTCCAGGCTCGCCTCGTATGCGGCGATGCGTTGCTCTCGGGATTTCTGGTGTTCAGCCTGTTCGCTCATGGACGGATTCCTTGCCCCTTTGCGGGTTTCCTTCCATATATTACAGGCATTGTCGCAGAAGTGTCAAAGGGTTGCCCGTATAACTGACTGTTGAAAAACTCATTTTCCGCAGGTCGTTCAAAAAGCGTGAGCTGCAAGGAAGTGAAAAAATCCAGAATACGCAGTGTGTTGCGCATGCATAAGCGGTCTGGACTTTTTCGCTGACGCAGCAGAGTGCACTTTTTCAACGGCCTGATAAGGGTGCGGCTGGGGCGGCCTGGGCTCAAATGAAGGGCGGGCGGCGGTCGCCCGTGCGGCGCAGGCGGGTGTGGTAGTCCGGGCCGTGTTCCTCCACGATGCTGCGCAGGAAGCGGACGTTCTTTTCGATGGACATGGCGTAGAGGTCCACCTCCACCCCCCAGCGGGCGCGGAAGTGGGCCATGGCGCAGGAGGCCGCATCGTCCAGGTCGTTGTGCATGCGCTCGCGCATGACAGCGGCAAAATCCGCCGTGGCGCGCACAAGGTCGTAGGGCTCGTCGTAGCCCTGCATGCCCGCCTCGCGGAATTCCTCGAAGAGGTCGGCGAGCTTCTCGGGGTAGAGTTCGTCGCCGAGCTGGGCGAGGAGGTCCGCCGTGGCCACGGCGCAGGCCGCGTCGCGCTGGTCCGGCGAGGAGAAGGGGATGTCGTCGAAGCGAACGGCCAGGTCCGTGGCCCGGACGATGGCGGCCGCGTCGTCGGCGTCGGGTGTCCGCCCTTCGTGGCGGAAGGCCTCGCGAAGGAAGTTGATGCTGCGCTGCACGTGGGTGAAGGTGTACTTGGCTCCGGTGCCCTCGTGGTCGCCTTCGGCCATGATGTAGCCCGTGTCGTGCAGCAGGGCGGCGGCGAGCCCGAGCTCCACCGTGCGGGGCGGGAGCGCGCGCCGCTCGATGTGCATGCCGTGCAGCAGCCTTGCCGTGGCCAGCGTGGTGGTCAGGGTGTGGGTGAGGTCGTGGTAGGCGGCGTTGGAGGCCTGGTAGCCCGGGACGTCTCCGATGAACAGCCGGACCACGAGCCGAAAGAGATGTTGATAGAAATCCAGGTCCATGCTTGGATGCATGAGCCTGGCGATGGTCTGGACCTCGGTGTCGAGCCCGCAGATGTCGCGAATGTACAGCCTGTTGGCAATCAGTTTTTCCGGATTGTCCACTGCCCGCTCCAACGTTTTGCGTTGCACTATAGAGGAAGACTGCCCGGGCAACAAGATGGTGGCGGGGAGGAAAAGTTTCATGCATCGGGTCAAGGTGGAGTGAGATGATCGTTTGCAATCGATGCGCCGAACGCAACGAGGACACAGCCCTCGTGTGTGTGCGCTGCGGCTACAAGTTGCAATCGCAGTTCGTGGACAGAGGCGTTCGCCTGCCCAGGCCGGAGCCTCTGGAGCCCATGCGCACGGAGGCGGGGAAGGGCGGGGGGCTCTTCCTCCATGCGGCCCTGACCGTGCTCCTGGCGGCGGGGCTGGCTGTCGGGGCGGCGCTCTGGGCGGTGACGGGCCTGTGGTGGCCTGCCGCTGTGGCCGCTGCGGCCGGTCTTGGCGGGCTGCTGCTCATGCGCCGGTCTCGTGGTGGAAACGCCCGGCGTTGACACCATTGGCGTTGCGGCACCCGATGTTGCCGCTCTTGGCGTGGGCCGCCCTGGGGGCAAGGGCTACGGCTGCGCGGGTCCTTCGCCGGGTGCGGCGTCTGCGGGCGGCTGGGCGCGGTTTTTGAGCTCGTCCTCCAGAATGTCCGGTATGGGCCGCGACCAGAAGTCGTAGGCCTTGTCCTCCTCGATGTCCTGGGCGCTCTTCTCGCCGCAGCAGACGATGGGCTTCTCCATCGGGCATTCCAGGGTCGAATAGGTGGACACCCCGCACATGGTCTCGGGGTTCAGCTCGTAGGGGATGGTGCGCATGATCTCCTGCCAGGCCCGGCCCTTGATGCGCACGTCCCTGGCCGTGACCATGCACAGGAAGCGGGTTTCCTGCTTGGCGTAGAACACGGTGAACGCGTAGGTGCCCGAGTCGTGGTACTCGTCGATGTAGCTGAACTCCTCCGGGCTCTTGCAGAGCGTGCGCGCGAGGACGTTGCGGCAGAGGCAGACGTTCATCTCGTCGCGGACTTGCTGGGCGGAGGCCTCGGCGGGGGCGAGGGGGCCCGCCGTCCAGGCGGCGAGCAGCGCGGCGGCGAGCAGCAGCAGGCGTGTCGTGGTCATGGCGCGTCCCTTCATGGATGCTGGGTCGAGGTTGCGGCCGTGGGTGGCTGGCAGCGCCGCCCCGGGTTGGGGCGCGCCGCTGCCGGAGCCAAGCCCGACCAGTGTGGAACCTACCCGCTTTCCGGGCGTTTTGCAAAGGATGGCGGCCTGCTCCGGGCCGGGCCGCCGGGGGCCGTAGGCGGCCTGGGCAGGGGGGGCGGAGCGGGAGCGCGGGTTAGGAACAAGAGGCAGCGTTTTAGGAACAGGTTTTTCACACGGCGGGAGGCCGCGCGGGCCGGGGCGTTTCGGGATTGTTACAAAAATATGTCGTTATTTTGAATGGTTGTCATGTTCAATGACAATTCACAGAGTTTTCCTACTGGTCGCCCATCCGGGCTCGTGGTAGGTATGCCGTACACAAGCCGGGATTCCTCCGGCGATATTCCCCTGATTTTCCGCCCCACCGCAGCCCCGACCCAGGGGCTAAAAAACTTCTAAACTTCATCTAGAAAATGTGCAGTATTTTCGGGCGAAAGGTTTCGATATGAATTGTGGAAAACGCATTCATATTTCGCACAATCGGAGTTTATGGCTGTTAATCGCTGATATTGGCTTGTGGCGATAAATAAATCCGGTGGCCCCCCTGTACAAAAAACAGTGCCTGGACTATACCCAGAACATCGGTGCCCGGCACCGATTTCTCATGGTGCCGACCGACGGAAGCGGTCTTTCACGCACCGGACACGGGGAGAGGAGAGCGCGCCGGGCCACGGCGCGGGAGCGGTGGGGAGAACGCCGCCGGGTCCGAACCGGACCGTCTTCCGGCGTTGCGCCGGAACCAGCAACCTCGAACACGGAGCAGGATTCGCATGAACACGGAGCACAACGTCTGGCACCATCTGCGCGGGCTCGAACCCTACAGCCTGTGCGACTGGCCCGGGCATCCCTGCTCCACGCTGTTTCTCGGTTCCTGCAACCTCAAGTGCCCCACCTGCCACAACCAGCGCCTGGCCTGGGACATGGAGTCCCTGGAGCGCGTGCCCGCCGCCTGGGCCAAGTCGTTTCTCGCCGAGCGCGCCGGGTGGATCCACGGCGTCACCATCACCGGCGGGGAGCCCACCTTCGTGCCCGGCCTGGGCGAGCTGCTCTACGAGCTGAAGCGCCTGGGCCTGCCCGCCAAGGTGGACACCAACGGCATGCTGCCCGAGGTGGTGCTCGACATCCTGGAGCAGGGACTGGCCACGCAGTTCGCCGTGGACGTGAAGGGCCCGTACGACAAATACCCCCAGCTCACCGGCGGCTGCGTGAGCGAGGCGGTGGCCCGGTTCAACCTTGATGAAATTTTCGCCCTGGCCGAGCAGCGGCCCGACGCCTTCTACTTCCGGCTCACCAGGGTGCCCTGTCTCACTGATGCTGATGTGCAAACGGCGCGCGGCTACCTGCCCGCCGGGTTCGAGCTGAAGATTCAAAAGTACGTAGCACCGACAAGGAGAGCGCATGCCACGCCAGATCATGAAACGCGACGGAAGGCTGGAGACCTGGTCCACGGATAGGATCGCCCAGGCGATCTTCAAGGCGCTGAACGCCAGCGGCATCAAGGACCCGCTGCTTTCCAAGAGGCTCGCCCGCAAGGTCGAGGCCAAGCTTGAGGGCGTGGAGATTCCCGAGCAGGAGCACGTCCAGGACATGGTCGAGCTGGTGCTCATGGAGTCGCGCCAGTACGCCATCGCCAAGAAGTATGTGCTCTACCGCGAGAAGCGCCGCCAGCTCCGCGCCCAGAAGGAGGCCTACCTCGACATCAAGGAGGTCATCGACGAATACCTGGGCCAGAGCGACTGGCGCGTGAACGAAAACGCCAACATGACCCACTCCTTCCAGGGGCTCATGCTGCACCTCTCCGGCACCGTCCAGGCCCGCTACGCCCTGGAGAAGTATCCCGAGGAGGTTCGCCTGGCGCACGAGCATGGCTACTTCCACATCCACGACCTCTCCTTCGGCCTCGCAGGGTACTGCGCGGGCTGGTCCCTGCGCGACATGCTGCTGGAGGGCTTCAACCTCGACGGCCGCTCCTCCGCCGGCCCGGCCAAGCATTTCGACTCCGTCCTCGGGCAGATGGTCAACTTCCTCGGCACGTTGCAGAACGAGTGGGCCGGGGCTCAGGCCTTCAACAACGTGGACACCTACCTCGCCCCCTTCATCCGCCATGACAAGCTGACCTACAAGCAGGTGCGCCAGGCCATCCAGAAGTTCGTGTTCAACCTGAACACCACCTCGCGCTGGGGCGGGCAGTCGCCGTTCACCAACCTCTCCTTCGACCTGGTGCCGCCCAAGCACATCGCCAAGGAGGCCGTGATCATCGGCGGGCAACTCCAGGACTACACCTACGCCGACTTCCACGAGGAGATGGAGTGGATCAACAAGGCCTTCCTGGAGGTCATGGTCGACGGCGACTATCATGGGGCCATCTTCTCCTTCCCCATCCCCACCTACAACGTCACCGAGGACTTCCCCTGGGAGTCGGAGATCGGCGAGCTGCTGCTCCAGCTCACGGCCAAGTACGGCGTGCCCTATTTCCAGAACTTCATCAGCTCCGACCTCGACCCCGAGGACGTGCGCTCCATGTGCTGCCGATTGCAGATGGACCTGCGGGAGCTGCGCAAGAAGACGGGCGGACTCTTCGGCGCGGGCGACCTCACCGGTTCCATCGGCGTGGTGACCCTGAACCTGCCCAAGCTCGCCTACCTCGCCCAGAGCGAGGACGACTTCCTCGACCTCGTGGAGGAATACGCCACGCTGGCCAAGGACAGCCTCGAATTCAAGCGCAAGATGATCCAAGACAACCTCGACCGGGGCATGTTCCCCTGGTCGCGCCGCTACCTCAAGAACGGCTACAAGGGCCACTTCTCCACCATCGGCCTGCTGGGCGGCCACGAGGCCTGCCTGAACCTCATCGGCAAGGGCATCGACACCAAGGGCGGCACCCGGCTCATGACCCGCGTGCTCAACCACCTGCGCCGCATCACCTCCGACTTCCAGGAGGAGACGGGCAACCTCTACAACCTGGAGGCCACCCCGGCCGAGGGCACGAGCTACCGCCTGGCCAAGATCGACAAGGCGCTCTACGCCGACATCGTGACCCAGGGCGACGACACGCCGTACTACACCAACTCCACGGCCCTGCCCGTGGGCATCTCCGACGACGTGATCTACGCCCTGAAGCACCAGAACCAGCTCCAGCCGCTGTACACCGGGGGCACGGTGTTCCACACCTTCCTGGGCGAGGCCGTGGCCGACACCGCCTCCCTGCGCGAGTTCATCATCCGCGCCTTCCGCGAGACCAAGATTCCGTACCTCTCCATCACGCCGACCTTCTCGGTGTGCAAGAACGACGGCTACCTCCAGGGCGAGCAGTGGGAGTGCCCCACCTGCGGGGCCGAGACCGAGGTCTACACCCGCATCGTGGGCTACTACCGCCCCGTGCAGCGCTGGAACAAGGGCAAGCAGGCGGAGTACAAGGACCGCGTGGTCTTTACCGAGCACTGCGAGCGCTGCTAGCAGACTGTTGAAAAACTCATTCCTCGCAGGCGGTTCAAGAAGTGTGAGATGCAAGGAAGTGAAAAAAAATCCAGGACGCGCAGTGTGTCGCGCATACATAAGCGGTCTGGATTTTTTCGCTGACGCAGCAGATTGCACTTTTTCAACAGCCTGCTAGGCGAGCCCCATCAGCAACCATGCCGCCGCCCTGCGGCGACGCGAGAGACGAAGCCCCCGGAGATCACTGGATGTCCGGGGGCTTCCGCGCGGGGGCTTCCGCGCGGGGGCATGCGGCCGGAGCGTGCGGTCGGAGCGGGCGGTCCTGATTGCCCGGTACGATTTCTCACTCCCTTGCCCGAGCCTGATTCGGGGCGTAGCCTGCGCGGACCGTACAAGGAGAATACCATGACCATTCATGAACGACTGCGCGACGCCATGCTCCCCCGAGCCGAGGGCGTCACCCTTGAGACATTGTCCATCGGCCTCGGCTACACCTGCGCCCGCATGGGCGACGGCGGTGTGGGCGTGGCCTACACCTGCCTGGAGAGCGGGGCCTCGGGCTGCTCCATGCTCGGGCCCGACGAGGAATATGAGGGCCGCCCTGCGGCCGAGGCCCTGGCGCTGCTGGCCCCGGCCAAGGCAGGCGAGAGCGGCCCGGGCGACGGCCACGGCAAGGGCCGGTCCGGCGGCGACGGCATGGGCCGCAACGTGCGCCGGGCCATCGGCCTGGCCGTGGTCAACGCCCTGAACCACGCCCGGGGGCTGGACCTGCCCGAGGACCGCGACAACGGCCTGCTCTTTGATGCCCTGCACATCGGCCCCGGGGCGCGGGTGGCCATGGTCGGCTGCTTCACCCCGCTGCTGGGGCCCATCCGCTCGCGCGGGGCCGAGCTGGAGCTGGTGGACCGGGGCAAGGGCATGGGCGACGAGGAAGCGTTCCGCCGTCGCCTGGGCGACTGGGCCACGGCCGTGATCCTGACCTCCACCAGCATCGTCAACAACACCATCGACGGCCTCCTGGAGGAGATAGGCCCCGGGGCGCGGGTGGCCCTGCTCGGCCCGAGCACGCCGATGGTGCCCGAGGCCTTTGCCGGGCTCGGGGTGCACGTGCTGGCCGGGACCGTACCCCTGGACGGCGAGGCCACGCTGCGGGCCGTGCGCCAGGCAAAGGGCACGCCGCTCATCCAGCGGTTCTCGCGCAAGCCCACCCTGGTGCTGTAGCGGACTGCGCCCAGGGCGGGGCAGTGGCTCAGGTCCGGGAGCGGTCGTCCTCGGTGCCCTCGATGGGCAGGCGGAGGGTGAAGGCGGTTCCCCGGCCGGGCGCGGAGTCAACGTCGATGGTGCCGCCGTGCTTGTCCACCACGATGTCGTGGACAATGGCCAGCCCCTGGCCCGTGCCCTTGCCCACGGCCTTGGTGGTGAAGAACGGATCGAAGATCCTGTCGAGGCTCTCCTCGGGGATGCCACAGCCCGTGTCGCGGATGGTCACGGCCACCATGTCCGCCTCCCGTGCGGTGGAGATGGGGATAACGCCCTTGGCGCGTCCGCCTTCGGGCTCCGAAGCCTTTTCGCCGATGGCGTGGGCCGCGTTGACGACGACGTTCAGCAGGACCTGGT
>JBFWJM010000115.1:0-9432 GCA_050253205.1 Desulfovibrionaceae bacterium | reverse complement strand
GGCCCAGCCCGCAATCCCGTCCTGCTGGAGGTCTTCAAGAACCGCTTCTCCTCCATCGCCGAGGAGATGGGCGTGACCCTGACCAAGACCGCCTTCTCGCCCAACATCAAGGAGCGGCGCGACCTCTCCTGCGCCGTGTTCGACGAGCACGGCCGGATGATCGCCCAGGCCGCGCACATCCCCGTGCACCTGGGCTCCATGCCCCTGTCCGTGCGCGCCGCCATCGATGCCGTGGACTTCGCCCCGGGCGACATGACCATGCTCAACGACCCCTACCAAGGCGGCACCCACCTGCCGGACATCACCGTGGTGGCCCCCGTGTTCGTGCCCGGCGAGGCCGCCCCGGCGTTCTACGTGGCCAACCGCGCGCACCACGCGGACGTGGGCGGCATGAGCCCCGGGTCCATGCCGCTCTCCACCTCGCTGTTCCAGGAGGGCGTCATCGTCCCGCCGCTCAAGATCATCCGCGCGGGGGAGCTGCGGGGCGACCTGCTGCGGCTGTTCCTGGCCAACGTGCGCACCCCGGCCGAGCGCGAGGGCGACTTCGCGGCGCAGTTCATGGCCAACACCACGGGCGTGCGGCGCATGGCCGGGCTGCTGGAAAAGTACGGCGCGGACACGGTGCGCGGCTACGCCCGGGCGCTGCTCGACTACGCCGAAACCCTCATGCGCAAGACCCTGCGCGGCCTGCCGGACGGGAAATACGCCTTCGAGGACCGCCTCGACGACGACGGCACGGACGACGGCGGCACGGACGACGGCGGCACGGGCGACGGCGGCATCCCCATCCGCTTGGAGCTGGAGATCAGCGGCGAGGAGGCGACCCTCGACTTCACGGCCTCGGCGGACCAGGTGCGCGGCTCGGTGAACGCGGTGCGGGCCATCACCCTCTCGGCCGTGCTCTACTGCCTGCGCGCCGTCATCGGCGCGACGGTGGGCCCCGGAGCCCCGACCAACGCCGGGCTGCTCCGCCCGGTAAAGGTGCTGACGCGCCCGGGCTCCGTGCTCGACGCGGCCTTCCCTGCGGCCGTGGCCGGGGGCAACGTGGAGACCTCCCAGCGCGTGGTGGACGTGGTGCTCGGAGCCCTGGCCCAGGCCGCGCCCGGGCTCATCCCCGCCGCGAGCCAGGGCACCATGAACAACGTGACCATCGGCGGCGCGGCCCCAGGAACGGGCACCCCCTTCGCCTACTACGAGACCCTGGCCGGGGGCATGGGCGGCTCGCGCGGCGGCCCGGGAGAATCCGCCGTGCACTCGCACATGACCAACACCCTGAACACGCCCGTGGAGGCCCTGGAATACGCCTACCCCTTCCGGGTGCGGCGGCTGGGCGTGCGGCGCGGCTCGGGCGGCGCAGGGGCCAATCCCGGCGGCTGCGGGCTGGTGCGCGAGGTGGAGCTGCTGGCCGGAGCGGAGGTCACGGTGCTCTCGGAGCGGCGGCAGAGCCGACCCTGGGGGCTGGCGGGCGGCGGCCCAGGCGAGCCGGGACGCAACGTCGTGATCCATGGCGGCGAGGAAAGGGTCATGCCCGCCAAGTTCCACGCCGCGCTGCGGGCCGGAGACAGGCTGCGCATCGAGACGCCTGGTGGCGGCGGCTGGGGCAACGCCCGGGCCGACCGGACCGACGCCCGGGCCGACCGGACCGACTTGGCCGACGAGGCCGACTAGGCCGAACATGCCGCGAGGACGACGAGACCGATGGGGTTGATCAGGCAGGTCTCGGCCGCGCAGACGGTGCCCATGCGCATGGCACCCCTGGAAACGCCCCCCGAGGAAACAACCCTCATGATAATGCCACCCCTGCCAACGACGAAGACGGAACCGATGCATCGATTCCGTCCCTGCCGTGCGGCCCAGCCGCATATCCTTCCCGAATGATCGCGCCCGCTTTGCGAACGCTCCCCGGCCTAATTGACCAGGCGCTCCACCGTGCGCTCCACCTGGCGGCCCAGGGGGGTCTGGCGTGAAATCTCCCGCTCGATGCGCGTGATGCCCTTGAGCACCGTGGAGTGGCGGCGGTTCAGCTCCTGGCCGATGGCCTCCAGGGAGAGGTCCGTGTGCTTGCGCGCGAGGTAGAAGGCCGTGTTGCGCGCAAGGACGATCTGCTGCTTGCGGCTCTTGGACTTGAGCTCCTTGCCGGAGAGGTCGTAGGCGCTGCACACGAACTCGATGATGCGCTGGATGTCCGGCCGGGGGTCCGCCTGGGAGAATTGCTCGATGACGTCCCAGGCCAGCTCCATGCTCACCTGGCGCTTGAGCAGCCGGGCCTTGAGCACCAGGTTGTTGAGGCAGCTCTCCAGCTGGCGGATGTCGGCGGTGATGCGCTCGGCCAGCAGCTCCGTCACCGGGCCGGGGATGTCCACCCCCTGGACCATGGCCTTGCGCTCCACAATGCGGCGGCGGGTCTCGAAGTCCGGCCGCTCGATGACGGCCATGAACCCGGAGCAGAAGCGCGAGAGGAGCTGGTCGTCGAGGTTGGTGAGCTCGCGCGGCAGGTAGGAACTGGTGAGCACCACCTTGCAGCCGCGCGCCTGGAGGGCGTTGAGCGTGCCGATGAGCTCGTCCTGCATCTTCTCCTTGCCCTGGAAGAACTGCACGTCCTCCAGCAGGAGCACGTCGGCGGATTCGCGCAATTCCGCCTTGAAGCGGGGCAGCTCCCGGGCGCGCATGGCCAGCACGAAGCGCGTGGCGAACTCCTCGGCGCTCAGGCAGGCAACGGCCAGCCGCTGGCGGTTGGAGAGCTGCGAGAGGCGGTGGCCGATGGACTGGAGCAGGTGCGTCTTGCCCAGGCCCGGCCCGGCGGAAAGAAAGAGGCTGTCCCCGGGGATGGATTCGCCGCAGATGCCCTTGGACGCGGCCACGGCCAGCTCGTTGGAGGGGCCGACCACGAAATCGCGGAACCGGAAGCGCCAGTTGAAGGAGGTCAGCGCCCGGGGCACGTGCACGATGGGCAGGCCCATCTGCTCCGGGGCGACACCGCGCTCCGACCGGGAGCCGGAGCCCTTCGGCTCGGCGGCGCTCTCCCCCTTGGGGGCGGGGGCCGCGCTGCGGCGCACCTTCACCTGGATCTCCGGGGGGAAGCCCATGGCCTGCTCCGCGGCGTCGCGGACCACGCCGAGCAGCCGCTCGCGGACCCAGGAGGCCACGAAGTCGTTGGGGGCGAAGAGGGTCAGCTCCCTGGCCGAGCACTCGGCCTCCAGGGGTTTGATCCAGATGGTGAACAGTCCGGGGTTGAGACTCTTGGAGAGGGAGTCGAGGATGCGTTTCCAGGCGTTGTCGGGCATGGGGCGGTTGTAGTCGAAGGGGGCGTGGAGGCCAATGAGCGCGAAGCCCAACCCCGCCCGGAGGCACGAAAGCATTCTCTACAGCGCAACACCCTGAAACAATGAGAATTAGGCCATTCCCACGGCTTGCGGCCCTTTCCCCCTGTGCCCTTGCAACGGACGGGTCACAAGGGTTCCCGGCAATCGCCACATTTTTTATGCACAACATGGAGAAAAATTTTCCACAGGCAGTAATTGCAATTATCGGATGATTTCAAATAAAAATTTCAATTTTCATTTCATTGTAATTTTTTTTTGCAAATATTCACCTGCACGATAACCGTTGTCAACCAAAGCAGTTTGGCACATCCATTCAAAATGAATGACTTTTCCCATGTTATCCTGTGCAATGAGCGGATTAGGCTGGCCGGAAGCCGGGAAACCGGGAAACGAAAAGCCCTTGCAGGGCAAGGGCTTTGAAGTGGTCCGGTTAAGAACATTAGATAACACACTTAAAATATGAAACTTAATTCATTTGACAAACACAATACCCCTGCCGCCCGGGGCCTGGGCAGGCCAGCGCGCAGCAAGGTGACGATCATGTTTCTCCTAACAGGGTCTCCTTGGTCGGATACTTCCCGCAGCTGAATTTCGGCGATTCCGGGCAATATCCCAGCGCCTCGCACTTGGCCCCGGCCGTCATGAAGAGCGGCGGCAGGGCCTCCCGGCACAGGCGCAGCATTTCGTCGGCCATGGCGCGGACCTCCCACTGGGCGCGCAGGCAGCAGCGCAGGTTGAAGAAGTGCAGCAGGCTGCGCACGTTCATGGTGACCACGATCTTGGTTTCCGCCGCCTGGGGCAGCACGAACCGCGCGTCCTCGTTGGCCTTCTGCTTGCGGCCATGGGCCTCCAGGATGGCCTTGAGGTCCGAATACGCCGAGGAAACCTCGGCCATGAACGCCTCGAACCGCTCGCGCGCCTCGGGGATGCGGGCGATGGCCGGGGGCAGGATGTAGTCCATGGTGTCCGTGACGTAGCGCTGGCTCTGCTGCGAATACGAGGCGATACGGTGGCGCACCAGCTGGTGCGAGCACGCGCGGGAAATGCCCTCGATGGCGAAGGTGAAGCTCACGTGCTCCACCGGGGAGTCGTGGCCGGACTCCAGGGTCTTGCGCACGAAGTCGGCCTGCTTCTGCCGCTCGATCTCCCCCGAGAGCAGCCGGGGCCACATGTCCCCGGCATAGCCCGCGTAGTAGCACTGGCGGAAGGCGGCGTAGATGAGCGCGAGGGCGTCGGGCGTGGAGGCCAGCAGCTCCACGCGGAGGTCCTTCTGGGGCATGGATGTTCCTTTATGGGTTGAGGGTCACGGTCTTGGGCTTGCCGGGCTTGAGCTCCACACTCGCGCCGCGCACCAGCGCATGGACGGCATCCTTGCCGGTTTCCGCCTCCAGGCGGACCTTCCCAGGGGTCAGCTCCAGGTGGTAGCGCACGCCACGGAAGACCAGCGGCATGGCCAGCCGGGTGAAGTGCGCGGGCAGGTGCGGGTTCACGGCCAGCAGCTCGCCCGAGGAGTCCACCCCCGCGAAGTACTTGGTCAGCAGGTCCAGGGTCCCGGCCATGACCCCGGTGTGGATGCCCTCCGGGGTGGTGCCGCCCTGGGTGTCCTCGATGTCCGAGACCAGGGCCTCCATGAACCATTTCCAGGCGGTTTCGTCGTCGCCAAAGTGGGAGGAGATGACCGCGTGGACCACCTTGGAGAGGGTCGAGCCGTGGGAGGTCCGGCCCTCGTAGTAGTCGTAGTTGGCCTTGAGGAAGGCGGCGGCGTCCTCCACGGGGATGCCGAGCACGCCCAGAATCTCCGCCACCTGTCCGGGTGTCAGCAGGTAGAAGGTCATGAGCGTGTCCGCCTGCTTGGCCAGCTTGTACTTGTCCGGGCTGTCGCCCTCGGCCTTGAGGATGCGGTCCAGGCGGTGGATGTCGCCGTACTTGGCGCGGTAGCCGTCCCAGTCCAGCTCCTCCAGGCCGAAGTAGCCGTGGAACTGTTCGATGATGCCGTCTTGCACGTGCACGGCGAGGTTGCGGGCCACGTCCGCCCAGCGGTCCAGGGCGGCTTCGTCCGCCCCGGCCCTGGCGAGCAGGGCCGCACGCCTGTCCGGGGGCAGCGCGGCGGCCAGCTCCCGGGCGCGCTCCAGCAGCCAGGAGACGAGGATGTTGGTGTAGGCGTTGTCGCGCACGCCGTCCGTGTCCGTGCCGTGGAGCTTCTCATGGAACTCGTCCGGGCCCATGACCCCGTCGATGTGGTACTTGCCGCCGGCCTCGTCCTTCTGCGCGATGGAGCCCCAGAACGTGGCGATGGAGAGCATCAGCTCCGCGCCGTACTTGTCGAGAAAGTCCTTGTCCTGCGCCGTCCTGGCGTAGCGCCAGGCATTGTAGAACACGGCGATGGAGACGTGCCGCTGGCGGCGCGAGAGGTCCGGGCCCCAGGAGTCGCTCTTGGGGTTGTAGTGGACCTCCTGGGTCTCCTCCTCGCCACCGTCCGCCGTCTGCCAGGGGAACATGGCCCCCAGGTAGCCGTGCTCGGCCGCGTAGGCGCGCGCGCCCTCCAGGCGGTTGTATCGGTAGGTCAGCAGCGCACGGGAAACCTCCGGGAAGCGCAGGTCGTAGAACGGATGGATGTAGACCTCGTCCCAGAAGATGTGGCCGCGATACGCCTCGCCCGTGAGGCCGCGCGCGGGCATGCCCGCGTCGAGCTCCGCGTTGTGCGGCGAGGCCGTGACCATGAGGTGGTAGGCGTGCAGGCGCGCGGTGCGCTGCACCAGGCGGTCGCCCTCCACCAGGATGTCCGCCCGGCTCCAGAGGCGCGCCCAGGCCTTGGCGTGGGGTTTGAAAAGCTGCTTGAAGGATCCGGCCTTGCCCAGGCCCTTCCTCACGGCGGCCACGGGGTCCTTGCCGTCGAGGGAGGTCTGCACGCGCACGACCTTCTCCAGGGTGACGGCCACGCCCCGGCGGCCCGGCACGGTGATCTCCTCACCCACGAGCGCGCCCTCGTCCACCCTCGAACGCGCCACGTCCTTGCCTTCCAGCCTCCTGCCGCCAGCGAAGACCTCGCAGCGCTGGGCCATGGCGATGTCGTAGCCCGATGCCGTGGTGCGCACGTGGAGGTAGACGCCCTCCTCCGCCTTGCGCCCGGCCTTGCCGGAACCCACGAACTCCAGGTGTTGCTGGTTGAGGGCGCGGTAGCGCGCCACGCCGTCGTTGATGATGGCCCCGTCGATGCACGGCCGGAAGGTGATGTCCTCCTCGTGGTTCACGGGCTGCACCGTGAACGACAGCGCCAGCAGGTGCGGGTCGTGCATGGAGGCGAGGCGGCGAGACTCGATGCGCGTGACGCGCCCGAGCTGGTCCATGACCACCAGCTCCCGGCCCATGGTGCCGTCGGCCATGTTGAGCTCGTGGCGGTAGGAGAGGATGCGCATGGACAGCGGGCTGACGAACGCACCCTTGCCGATGCGCAGCTCCACCAGCAGCCAGTTGGGGCAGTTCACGAGATCATTATTATAGATGTCCCGCCCGTGCATGGGCGTGGGAACCTTGTTGAACACGCCCGCCATGTAGGTGCCGGGGTAGCTCGTCTCCCCGGCGCGCTCGGTCTCGAAGGCCCCGCGTACGGCCAGGTAGCCGTTGCCCACGCTGGTGAGCGTCTCGCGCAGCTTCTCGTTGGCGGGGTCGAAACCCGTGTACCCGAAGCGCCAGCCGTCGCGCCCGATGCCCTCGGCGAACCAGCGGGCCACGCCGTCCGCGTCTATCTCGCCCAGGTCCGCCACCACGAGGTCCGCGCCGTTGGCCAGGAGCACCTCGCCGGGGGTCTCGCGCGCCACGCCGAGGGTCAGGCCGAAGTTGCCCGCGCGGCCGGCCTGCACGCCGGAGATGGCGTCCTCCACCACCCCGCACTCCCCGGGCAGGAGCCCGAGATTGGCCGCGGCCGTGGTGAAGATGTCCGGGTCCGGCTTGCCGGAGAGGCCCAGCTCCAGGGAGACGTCGCCGTCCACCCGGGTCTCGAAGAGCTCGGTGAGCCCGGCCAGCTCCAGGATCAGCCTGCAATTGCGGCTGGAGGAGGCCACGCCCACGCGCACGCCGCGCGCCTTGAGCTCCTGAATGAAGGCCACCGTGGTGGCGTAGACCTCGGGACCCTCCTCCTTGAGGATGCGCTGGAAGTCCGCGTTCTTGGTGTTGCCCAGGCCGCAGACGGTCTCCATCTCCGGGCTGTCGTCGTGGTCGCCGAAGGGCAGGTGGATTCCTCGCGATTCCAGGAAGCTCTGCACGCCCTTCATGCGCGGCTTGCCGTCCACGTAGGTGAGGTAGTCCGCGTCCGTGAACTCGGCAAAGGGCTCGCCCTCCCGGTCCGCGCGCAGCCGGAGATAGTTGTCGAACATGGCCTTCCAGGCCAGGGAGTGCACGCGGGCCGTGCCGGTGACGACGCCATCCAGGTCGAAGATCATGCCTTTGCATTCGGCCATGGGGGTATCCTTGTGCTGTCGTTGTCGCTACGCCTTGAGGGCGAGCTGGTTGAGCGCGGCCACGAACACGTCGGGCGAGGGGGCGAACACCGCGTTGGGGCACAGGGCGCGCACGTCCGCCTCCAGCTTTTCGTCGCGGGTGACGAAGAGCGCCCAGGTGTCCTCGCTGCGGCCCATGCCCGCGCGGACCAGGGGCAGGTCGCTGCGGGTGTCGCCGGAAATGAGGTTCGGCCCCTGGTCCATGCCCAGGCGCAGGGTCTCGTCCAGGAAGTAGACGCCCTCCTCCTTGTCGAAATCCTTGAGCCCGCCGCCGCCCTCCACGGTGAGGATGACCTCCACGTCAAGGCCCGTGTCCTCGATGACGAAGGCCCCGCCGTCCGGGTCCACGTGGGCCACCACCTCGCCGATCTTCCTGAGAAACGCCTCGGACTCCGCCGCCGGGATGGACCCGGTGATGTCCTGCCGGGCGATGGTGGTCTGGCCGAACTTGCGCTGGAAGCCGGAGCCGATGAGCGTGAAGGGCTCGTAGGCCGGGTCTTCGAGGATCGCCTCCATGTGGTCGTTGAACGATTCGAGCAGGGCCTGGCGGGCCGCGTCCACGGGATAGCTGCGGTAGACCCCGCGCAGGTCCAGGAATTCACGCCCCTTGGAGGCCGCGTAGATGAAGCTTCCGGGCGGGTTCACGGAGACGTCCACGATGCCCGTGTCGCGCAGGGGGGCGGAGGTGATGAACACAGCGTTCCCGGCCTGGGCCCGGGCGTAGCGCGTGAGCCACAGGGCGTTGTACACGGACTGCACCGAGGAGTTGTAGCGGCCACAGTAGTTGTTGGTGGTGCCGTCCCGGTCGGTGATCCAGGTGCGGAAACGCCTTCCCTGCAGCGCGGCCTCCACCTTGTTCACCTCGGCGAAGAAGCCCTGGCTCAGGGTGGAGAGGAAGACCAGGAACTTGTCCTCCCCGTAGCGCAGGAAGAAGATGTCCTTGCGCAGCTCGCCCACCTCGTAGCCCAGGTCCACGGTGATGGCCCTGCCGGGGGAGACCTCCAGGGCGGGCTTGCCGTCGTGCTTTTCTATGGCCAGCAGCGACTCCAGCGCCGCCTCCAGGTCTTCGGCGTCTCCGGCCTCGGGCTCGCCGCCTGCTGCCAGCCGCGCGGTGATCTCCACGCGCAGGGCCCGGGTCTCGGCCATGAGCCCGTAAAAGTCTTTCAGGGTCCGCACGTCACGCCTTTCCATCCTTACGGCCATCTCGGTTTCTCCTTGGTCGAAGGGCTCGATCGGGGCTATCGGGGCTATCGGGGTCGAACAGGTTGAAGGGGCGCGGCGCGCCCGCCGCATCGCCATGGTGCCCGGGGGCGGCGGTTTTGGCAAGATCAGCCCAGGCTATGCGTCTCCGGTGATGGCGAGCTTCTCGATCACGTCATCCACCAGGGCCTCCACGCCCGACGCGCCTTGCAGGATGAAGTGCAGGGCCTGCATGCACAGGGGCTCCAGCCCGATGGACTCCTCATAGAGCTCCTCGCGCAGGGGCACGTCGCCCGGCTTGCCCAGGCGGGCCGCCAGGGTGGCCGCGTCGGTCATGATGTAGAAGACCTTGCCCCCACGGGAGAGCAGGTTGCACACGCCGTCCTGGGCCAGCAGCTCCGGGGCGATGGCCG
>JBFWJM010000114.1:0-9456 GCA_050253205.1 Desulfovibrionaceae bacterium | reverse complement strand
TGGTGATCCGCGATGGCGGCCTGCTGACCCCGGACCGCAAGCTCCACGACGGCGAGGAGATCACCGTGAAGAAGACCACCTCCGTGGGCTAGCTGACTGTTGAAAAACTCATTTTCGCAGGTCGTTCAAAAAGCGTGAGATGCAAGGAAGTGAGAAATCCAGGATGCGCAGTGCATTGTACATGCATAAGCGGTCTGGATTTTTTCGCTGACGCAGCAGATTGCACTTTTTCAACGGCCTGCCAGGAGGGCGCCATGAAATGCAAGGTATGCCGGGGGCAGGCCGTGGTGGCCCTGCCGAGGCACCACGCCGGGTTCTGCGAGGAGCACTTCCTGGCGTACTTCACCAAGCAGGTGGAGACGGCCATCCGCCGCCAGAAGCTCTTCACGTTCGACGAGCGCATCCTCGTGGCGCTCTCGGGCGGCAAGGACTCGCTCTCGCTCATGTACGAGCTCCACCACCTGGGCTACAACGCCACGGGCCTGCACATCGATCTGGGCATCGGGGAGTCGTCGCGTCTGGCGCGCACCAAGGTGGAGACGTTCTGCGCGGCGCACGGCCTGTCCCTCCAGGTGCTGGAGATGGCGGGCGAGGGGCTGGCCATGCCCCTGGTCAAGCGCCACGTGAAGCGGCCCATCTGCTCGGTCTGCGGCAAGGTCAAGCGGTACTACTTCAACAAGGCGGCCCTGGAGGGCGGGTTCGACGCGCTGGCCACGGGCCACAACCTGGACGACGAGGTGGCCCGGCTCTTCGCCAACACCCTGCGCTGGGACACGGCCTACCTCTCGGACCAGGGACCCTTCCTGCCCGGGGAGCCCGGCTTCGTGCGCAAGGTCAAGCCGCTGTGGCGGTTCACGGAGTTCGAGACGGCCAACTACGCCTTCCTGCGCGGCATCGACATCCACTCCGCGCCCTGCCCGTTCTCCGAGGGCGCGAGCTTCACGGGGCACAAGCAGCTGCTGGAGCGGCTGGAGCACCAGAGCCCTGGGCAGAAGTTCGCGTTCTACGACGCCTTCCTCAAGCACGGCAAGCCCGCCTTCGCCGCGCAGGAGCAGGCCACGGGCCTCGCCGTGGCCCCGTGCGAATCGTGCGCCTCGCCCACCTCGGCCGGGCTGTGCTCGGTGTGCCGCTTCCGGGCCATCGTGGCCGAGGGCGAGGCCGCCGCCCGGGCGGGAGAAACCATCGGCGAACCCGAGGACGCATAGCCGCGCGGCCCGCCCCGCGCTTGCCTCCCGGGCCCCGGCATGGTAGCCCCGGGCGATGTTCGACCAGCTCTTCGACGACCCGGTCAATTACCTCATCAACATCGCCATCCTCGCGGTGCCGTTTCTCTATGGGATCATCCTCCACGAACTGGCCCACGGCTGGGTGGCGCTCAAGCTGGGCGACCCCACGGCCCTGCGCGCCGGGCGGCTGACCCTCAACCCGCTGAAGCACCTGGACCCCCTGGGCACGGTGGTCTTCTTCATCGCGCACATCGGCTGGGCCAAGCCCGTACCCGTGAACCCGCGCTACTTCCACGACCCGCGCAAGGGCATGATCTGGGTCTCCCTGGCGGGGCCCATGGCCAACTTCGCCCAGGCCGTATTCTTCGCGGCGCTGTACCACGCGCTGGTCTCCTTCCGCCTCCCTGCGGCCGACTGGCCCCGCATCGCCATGGCCATCGTGCGGGACATCGCCCTGTACGGCGTGTTCATCAACCTGATCCTGGGCTGCTTCAACCTCATCCCCATCCCGCCCATGGACGGCTCCAACATCCTGGCCGGGCTGCTGCCGCCGCGCCTGGCCCGGCCGTACCTCTCCCTTGCCAGGTACGGCATGATGCTGGTAATCCTGCTGGCCGTGTTCGGGCTGCTGGGCAAGATCCTCTTCCCGCTCACGCGGCTCGGGCTCCAGTTGCTCGGCATGCCCGCGCTCATCTGACCAATTCCAATCAATAACATATCGAAACAACAGGTTACACAATGAGCACAGCAAACAATCGCATTGTCTCGGGCATGCGGCCCACCGGTCCCCTGCACTTCGGCCACTACTTCGGCGTGCTGGTGAACTGGGTGCGGCTCCAGGAGGAACACGAATGTTACTTCTTCGTGGCCGACTGGCACGCCCTGACCAGCGAATACGCCGAACCCACGCGCATCAAGCAGTTCGTGCCGCAGCTCGTGCTCGATTGGATGGTCGCCGGCCTGGACGAGAAGAAGTGTGTCATCTACCAGCAGTCGGCCATCAAGGAGATCGCCGAGCTGCACCTGATGCTCTCCATGGTCACGCCGCTGGGCTGGCTGGAGCGCTGCCCCACCTACAAGGAGGTCAAGCAGCAGCTCGCCGCCAAGGACCTGAACACCTACGGATTTCTGGGCTACCCCGTGCTCATGAGTTCCGACATCCTGATGTTCCGCCCCGGGGCCGTGCCCGTGGGCCAGGACCAGCTGCCCCATCTGGAGCTCTGCCGGGAGATCGCCCGTAGGTTCAATTACCTGAACAAGAAGGACTTCTTCCCGGAGCCGCAGGACATGCTGACCCCGGACGCCAAACTCCCGGGCCTTGACGGTCGCAAGATGTCCAAGAGCTACGGCAACTCCATCGCCTTGGGTGAATCCATGGACGAGATCCGGCCCAAGGTCATGAAGATGCTCACGGACGAACGGCGGCTGCGCAAGAGCGACCCCGGCGACCCCGAGGTCTGCAACCTCTTCCCCTACCACAAGACCATGACCCCTGCCGGGGACATACCGGCCATCGAGGAGGGGTGCAGGAACGCCACCTGGGGCTGCGTGGACTGCAAGAAGCGGCTGCTGGAGTCCATGGAGGTTTTCATCGCCCCGCTGCACGAGCGCCGCGCCGCCCTGGAGAACGACCCCACCGAACTCTGGGCCATCCTGGAGCGCGGCAACGAGAAGGCCCGCGCCGGAGCCAAGGCGACCATGGCCGAACTGCGCGAACTGGTCAATTTCGACATCTAGCGGCGGAACCGGGCCGACGCCATCCACGAGGCAGGCTACGGACGGGCTACAATGCGGGCCATAAGGCGGGTCATATGGTGATCCCCAGGCGCCCCGCAAGAAGCAACACCGTGCCCGAAAGGGCTCGGGCCAGCGGCGAAGACGAGCCAATGGGAGGACCGGGCCAGCGCCAAATACGAGCCCATGGGAGAGACGAGCCAACGGGAGAAACGGGCCGCCCCGTAGGCGCGGTGCCATCGCGTCCGCCCTCTGCGCTCGGGGCTCTTTCCGCCTCCCGCCGCTGCCGTTCGCGCAAGGCCGGGAACCGATTTCACAAACCCGCCGGGGTCTGTTAGGCTTTCGGTGCAAACGGCCGCCCTGGAGCGGCGAGAGACGAGGCGAGAGAGGCAGCCGGGCCAAGGCGCAGGGAACCTGCGCGGGCCGCAGCCTCTCCAGGCCCGGGTCCGGAGCCTTCGGCCGCCAGCGCGGCG
Organism: Desulfovibrionaceae bacterium; assembly: GCA_050253205.1. GTDB lineage: Bacteria > Desulfobacterota > Desulfovibrionia > Desulfovibrionales > Desulfovibrionaceae > JAHJKV01. Next base: position 6,023 of record JBFWJM010000114.1, on the reverse strand, counting down.
GGGCCTCGGGCGCGAGGGGCGGGCCGGGCCAGAGCGCCATACTACGGAGCGCGACGGCCACTGGCCCGCCACAGACAACGAAGCAGACAACCGCGTACAGCGGCCGCAAGGAGAAGGATCATGGCCAAGGCCAAGACCGGCGACAAAGTCAAAGTGCATTACACCGGCAAGCTCACGGACGGGACCGTCTTCGACAGTTCCGTGGACCGCGAGCCCATGGAGTTCACCCTGGGCGAGCAGATGGTGGTGGAAGGATTCGAGCAGGGCATCCTCGGCATGGAGGCCGGGGAGACCAAACAGGTCTCCATCCAGCCGGAAGACGGCTACGGCGAGCACCGCGAGGAGCTCACCGTGCAGGTGCCCCGGCGGCAGTTCCCGCCCGAGATCGACCTGGAGCTCGGCATCATGCTCGAAGTGCCCCTTGAGGACGGTACCTCACAGCGGGTCATCGTCTCCCAGCTGGACGAGGAGAACGTGACGCTGGACGGCAACCACCCCCTGGCCGGGAAAGTCATGGTTTTCGACATCTCCCTGGTGGAGATCTGCTGACCCTGGGCCGAACCAAGCAATGAACCAGGGCCCCGCCTCGGCGGGGCCTTTCGCATGCAACGCGGAGGCGGAGAAGGACATGGCGGGACAAGGCGGGACGGATTCGGGCGTGTGCACCCGGCGCTGCGAGGAGATGAGCCCCTTCCAGGTGATGGAGATACTGGAGGCGGCCCACCGCCTGGAGCGCGAGGGCAAGCGGGTGATCCACCTGGAGATCGGCGAGCCGGACTTCGACGCGCCCGAGTGCGTCAAGGAGGCCTGCGCCAAGGCCGTGCGGGAGAACAAGACCCACTACACCCACTCGCTGGGCATCATCGAGCTGCGCGAGGCCATCTGCCGCTGGCAGGAGGAGCGCTACGGCGTTTCCACCCACCCGGACCAGGTGATCGTCACCCAGGGCACCTCCCCGGCCATGTTCCTGCTCTTCTCGGCCCTGCTGGAGGCCGGGGACAACGTTATCGTCTCCGACCCGGCCTACGCCTGCTACCCGAACTTCGTGGAGTTCGCCGGGGGCGAGTGTCGCCGCGTGCGCGTCACCGAGGCGGACGGCTGGCAATACCGCCCGGAGGACATCCGCACCGCTCTGAACGAACGCACCCGCGCCGTGCTCATCAACTCCCCCTCCAACCCCACGGGCACGCTCCTCTCGGCGGAGCGCCAGCGGGCCATAGCGGCCATCGCCGAGGACGTGTCCGGCCCCATGCCCTTCGTGGTTTCCGATGAAATCTACCAGGGCCTGACCTACGAGGGCCGTGACCACACCATCCGCGAGTTCACGGACCGGGCCTTCGTGCTCAACGGCTTTTCCAAGCTCTTCGCCATGACGGGCTTCCGCCTGGGGTACCTCATCGCCCCGAGCGAGACCGTCCGGCCCATGCAGAAGGTCTGCCAGAACTTCTTCATCTCGGCCAACGCCATGGCCCAGTGGGCCGGGGTGGCTGCCCTGGAGGATTCCGCCGAGGACGTGGCGCGCATGGTCCGCGAGTATGACGCCAGGCGGCGGACCCTGCTCGCCCGGCTGCGAGGCATGGGCTTTTCCATTTCCTGCGAGCCCACGGGCGCGTTCTACGTGCTTGCGGACTTCCGGGAGCAGGCCGCGAGGTTCGGCGGCAGCTCCCTGGCCCTGGCCTTCGACATCCTGGAAAAGGTCCACCTGGGCGTGACCCCCGGCATCGACTTCGGGCCCGGCGCGGAGGGCCACCTGCGCTTTTCCTATGCCAATTCCCTGGAAAACATCGAAGAAGGGATGGACAGACTGGCGCGCTATCTGGAAGGATAAGGAATCGTCGAAGAAGTTCGACGGGCCGTCGGCCCGGGCGAAACGCCCGCGTGCCACACAGGCTGCGTTGCCTGGTGCGGCGGCCCGTCACGGAAGCCAGCCGGAGGTGGTCATGTCCGTCAAGCCCGCCCACAACCACATGGTCCGAGGGGTCAACCTCGACAACATCCGCAACACGCTGGAGCTGCGCGTGGTGGCGCTCTTGGAGCCCGTGCTTCTGCGCCACCCCGACTACGAGCCCAGCAGCTACGATATCCAGGACATCTACGCCCTGGCGCTCAATTCCCTGCCCGCCCGCTACGTGCAGTCCGGGTCCATCGAGCTCTCGGGCAAGGTGCCCGACGCGGACCTGCTCCAGGCCGTGGAGCAGGCGATGGCGCGCGTTCGAGCCCGGCCCACCTTCCCCGACAAGAAATAACGAAAATAAACGGCCCCCCGGTGCTCCCGGAGGGCCGCCCAATGCGCATGCATCCGCCGAACGGCTCAGACCATGAGGTCGAGCCCGAAGAAGGTCGGCGTGTCCTCCTGGTCGGTGAAGAAGAGGCTCCCGCCCGAGAAGGTGTTGGAAGCGTTGGCCTCCGCCCAGATGGCCATGGACTGCACCTGGAGGCTCGTGCGCATCTGGGTTGCCGTGAGCTTGGTCTCTGCGGAACCGGAGAGCTTGGTGAGCGCCACCACCTCGGCGAAGTCCGCGCGAACGTCCTCGTTGGCCGCGAAGTAGGCGTCGATGAGCTTTTTGTCCGGGTGGCCGGAATCCACGGTGAGCACGTCGGAATTGGCGTCGTAGGAGAAAGTCATGTCCAGGTCGGTGTCCACGCCCAGGGCGGCGAGGTCGGCCTGCACGCGCGCCTCGAAGGCCTCGCGCTGCTCGTCGCGGTAGCTGATGACGTCGTCGAAGGTGAGCTTGCCGCCCTCGGAGCGGGGCACGTCCGCCAGCAGGGCCTCGATCTGCGCGCGGATGGCGCTGGTGGAGGCGGTGACGTTGGAGCCGCTGGTGGCGGTGGACGAGGTGGTCAGGCTCGAAGACTGCCCGAGGCCAGAATAGTAGTTGTATCCGTAAAGGCTGGTGTCGATGGTGGACATGGAGCTCCCTCCCCGGCGCGGGCGAACCCGGTCAATATTTCCCGATGTGAAGATACCTCAAGAAACATGCACGGGGCGTGCCAGGGGGAACCCGTCAGCAGGTCGGCGCTCGCCGAGGAAAGCCGATCAATCGTCTTCAGTGTATTGCACAGCCTCGGGAGGGTATGCCGCCCTTTGCTCTTTTTGTTTACTATCAATCCAGACGCAGAAAAGTTGCTCCTCAAGCAGCGATTCCACTTTGACTATAGTCATTTTCGGGCCACCGGACTTGAGACGGACCACGTCGCCAATCGCAAAATCAGCCATTATTACTCCCGCGTTAAAAATGAGCCTTCCCAGAATGTGAGGCCCCACCATGACCCCGCATTGCATCTGATGGAATCAACACCAAAATTACGATATATGCAAGTCGCACGCGGCATGCTCCCTGGCCCACCACGGCAAGGAGAAACAAAGCGCCTAATCTTCGACATCTGACGCACACCAGCGCCCGGATGTACCCATCCTCGTAATGCATATACGCCAAACCGGAGCCATAAAAATGGCCCCATCAGCGCTCGCCGATCAGGCCTCAGAATAATACCGCCCTCATAAAAAAGCGGAACGATCTGTACCGTCTCTACTCCACCGATCGGCCCTCCGGCAGGTGCAGTCCAAACGCGTAGGCGAATATCTTCACGTTCAGGCGGTGGCCAAGCATGGCGTACATTCCACGCACGCACAGGCGGCAGGGCCCCGAGCAGAACCGCACGAGCCCCAACTCCGTGCCGGGTGGACCCAGCCCGTGTCGCGGTCGTGCAAGCCGAAGCCGATGGACAGGGTGAGACATGGATTCGACTATTCCAAGGATACTTGAGAAGATCGTGCTCGACTTATATACCACCCCGCCTCTTTTGTCGGCAATAGCACTGTGGGAGCCCAACGGATCAGCAACGACCCGGAGTCCATTGAAAAACCCCGGACTGCCTGCGCAGACCGGGGTTGTGTTCGGGATCAAGACTTGTTTTCGGTTACGGGTTTGTCCCGTCGGTCCGGGTGGCGGTCGTAGTAACCATCAAGAGGTTCCATGGAACTGCCGTCGTGAGGGCAAAGATGCCCCCTTTCCTTCAGGGAGCAAGTATACGGACTCGCATTCCGGACAAATGAAATCATCGTTCACAAACCGTTGTTTTGGTGTTTTGCACAGCAAATAGACTCCATAGCCGATGAAGGGCAGACCTGCCACGCATGCGAACAGGCCGACCCAGTTATAAACGGGCATATCATGTTTGAAGTCCCAACCTGACTTCCAGATGAAATCTCCGGCAGTTAGCATTAAGCAACCGAAGAGCAGATTGAAAGCGGCAGCCCAGTATCGTCTTTTACTTGCCAGTTTTCTTTCTCCTGATATTTTCGTTTACTTTGTCATAGGTCCAGCGGCTCCAGCCTCCAGCATAGCCACCTACTGAGTTTTCAGGAGGTCCCGGCACCGTGGCGCTTGAAACAGCATCAGCAACCTCCTTGACGAGTCCAGGTTTGCTAAGAATATTTCCTGTGGTCGCATTCGCAGCATCCTTCAATTTGTTCTTGGCCAAGTCGACAGCAGTCCGTGCTCCCTTTGCCGCCTTGTCCATGTATGGTGCAGCGGCAGTGGCTACAGCCGGAGTCCATTCTGGTGCCGTGGCCACCGCCGCCGGGGCCGGGGCGGCCACGGCGGAGCCCGCATGAATCAACCCAACTTTGGGTGCGACCTTGTTGACGCCCTGCGCAGCGGTTTTGCCCTCCTTGCCGTAGTTCTCGTCCCTTGCATGCCCAGCAGTGTCCGCAGCACCGGCAGCGAAGTAGGAACCGACTGCGGCAATACCCAAAGAAAGCAGCTTCCCGGCACCAAACAACAGCAACGGAGCAATCAGCCCCGTGGGGTCTGCTCGGTTCACCGGATCATCGAGGCAATACCCGTACAGATCGCTGTCCCCGCCCGCGTAGCCGATGGGGTCAAGCGCGGTGAATCTTCCCGTCTCCGGGTCGTAATCCCGCCAGCCCATGCGCACCCAGCCCGTGTCGCGGTCGTGCAGGCCGAAGCCGAAGCCCAGCGGCACGCGCATGGCCGGGTTGGTGTCGCCCAGGATGCGCCCGAAGCTGTCGTACAGGACTTCTTTTACCACGTTTCCGGCCTCGTCCGCAACGACGCGAAACGAGCTAACCTGGTCATAATACAGGTGATAGAAGTCGTCGCCGTAGAGCATGAGAGAGGTCTTCCGTCACGACCTCAAGGAGGGCGAGCAGCCGTTCGAACGCAAGGTCGTGGATGAAGGCCTGCTGGAGAGCGCGAAACGCTTCTGCTGAGCCAGGCTGGAGCCTATGCCTTCATCGCGCCGACACGAGGATTCGCCGAAAAGCCCCGGCCTGTGCATCCAGGCCGGGGCTTCCATCGATATCACACTCAAGTTTTGTTTCGCCAGCCTGTAAAAAAATTACTGTAATAGAAGTCTTCATTCCCATAAAAAGATACCGTATGAATATTAAGTGGAAAGAAGGAATCTTTCGTTTTAATCCAGATGCCGCACCGGGGCAAATCAAACGGCAGTTCATTCGGGAAGAATACCCACTGAACATCCTTCTTTTCCACAACGCATGAGCTGAATATCGATTTAAACAGCACGGATGTGTCCGTGAAACTGTGCACTATCTTTGGTCTTGTAAACACAACGAGAGTTATCAAAGCCGACGCAAAACACAGCATTGAAATGGAATACTGTCCGGCAGCATAAAAAATAAAGAACCCAGCGAAAAAACCAAACATCCCCACAAGGGTCATGCTGAACAGCATTCCCCACACGATTTTCTCAAAAATGGATTCTTGTTGCACCACCCGCCTCCCGCCCATTGTTGTCTATTCTCTATTTTGTCCGAACCAATCTTTAATCTTGGAACTGTATACTTTACTTTTCGGCTTTGAGTAGTATCCGCTAAGGCCGCCTGTTCCAGCTTCCACGCCAATGCTGGAATTCCAGCCTTTCCAGTCTTTTGCTGATACGTCTTCCACTCCGACACTTGGACTTATCCCTGGATTGGCTGCACTGGCTCCAACCACATTCGTATCTTCTCCAAGATTGTTGACAGTATCTGCATT
>JBFWJM010000113.1:0-9476 GCA_050253205.1 Desulfovibrionaceae bacterium | reverse complement strand
GATCTTGCACAACCATGCCCCCGCAGACTGCCCCACCAAGCGGCTGGACACCCTGGACCCCGGCCTCTGGAAAATGATGGCCAGGCTCGACGTGAAGGAATTGAGCGACGGGCTCGCCAAGCTCGACAAGCTCCTGCTCGAAAGCGGTGCGCAGACCGTTATCCAGGAGGCCCTGGGCGGCAAGGCCAAGGACCTGCCCCGGCAGTTGCTGCGGGCGGTGTTCGAGCTCAGCGCGAGCACGCAGCTGCGCACCCTCCAACTCGTCTGGAAAGCCAAGGGCAAGGAATGGCCCGAGGGGCTCAAGCAGGTGGTGGAGGATGACGGCCTCTTCGCCCAGGACGCCCTGGCGGCCATCTTGGAGAAGCACTACGAGGAATCCGCCGAGGAGCTCAAGCGCATCCGCCTGAAGTATCCCCGCAGCTACATTCCCTCCTCGCTCCAGGGGTTCCACTCCCTGGAAGCGGGCGACCTGAACCAGGCGCTCTTCTACTGGCAGGAGGCCGAGCGGCTCTCCATCACCCCCCTGCAACAGGGGTATTTCATCTTCCTCCAGGCGCGGTTGCAGGAGGTCAGCGGCGAGCTCAAGGAGGCCACCGGCCTCTACCGCCGGGCGTACACCACCTCCCCGGGCTGGACCGAGCCCCTGTACCGCAGCGCGGTGTGCATGGTGAAGATGGGCTTCACCGGCCAGGGGGTGGACATGCTCAATGACATTCTCAAGGATTCTCCCGGATATTTCAACCACATGCTCATTGACCCCGAACTCGACCGGGGCCGCACCCACGTTCTGCAAAGCATGTGGGAGCTCTGGGGCGCGCTGGAGGCGGAGGTCCAACAGTTCCGGGACGAGGTGGACGCCCTGCAATCCGAGATCGTGCACCGCTTCGAGGAGGACCACGAATTCTTCGAGCCCGCGCAGAAGCAATTGGCCAGGCTCAAGTCTCTCAGCGAGTTGAACAACTTCGTGGCGTTTCATGGACTCATACACGGCATCGCCCTGTTCCGCGACAAGCTCGGCAAGCAGGTGGAGCGCGACGTCAAGCGCATGCAGAAGGACACCGAGCATCTCATCGAACGGCTCAAAGACGTGCAGAGCGAGGCGTCCTGGTTTCCGTTCCCCAAACTGCTGCGTGAGTTCAACCGCGACTTCAACTACTGCGTGGAGAAGATGAACTGGATCATGCACCAGCACATCAAGTCCGCAGACAATTTCCGGCAGGCGCGGCGCTACCTCCTGGAGGTGGAAGACCGCTTGAAGGCCCTGCGCTCCCGGTTGGTCACCCTGCGCATCATCCGCGACTCCACGCTCTTCGCCCTCATGCTCGGCCGGGCGTTCATCTGGATGGAGGTCATCGGCCTCGGGCTCGCCCTGGTGGGCATCCCCACGCTTATTTATTTCACCCGGGGGGTGGAAAACGTCTGGTTACTTGATATCATCCGGGAAAAGCAGTGGGAGTTCCAAAAGGGGCTGATCCTCATACTGAGCGTTACCGCCCTCACTCTGGCTGCCATCAAAAGTGCGTTTTCCTTTGAGAAACGAAAGCGCGAACTCTTTGAACGCACGCCTTGACGCCCGGCCGTGGCCGGGAAGGGAGATGTCATGAGTCAACTCGTCCTCATCCGCCACGGGCAGAGCGCCTGGAACCTGGAAAACCGCTTCACCGGCTGGACCGACGTGGACCTCACGGAGCAGGGCACGGCCGAGGCCAGGCGCGGTGCGGCGCTGCTGCGGGAAGAGGGCTACGACTTCGACGTCTGCCACACCTCGCTGCTCAAGCGCGCCGTGCGCACCCTCTGGCTCGTGCTCGACGGCCTCGACCGCATGTGGCTGCCCGTGCACCGCACCTGGAGGCTCAACGAGCGCCATTACGGCGCGCTTCAGGGCCTCAACAAGGCGGAAACCGCCGCCAAGTACGGCGACGAGCAGGTTTTCGTCTGGCGCCGCAGCTTCGACACGCCGCCTCCGTCCCTGGACCGCGATGACGAGCGCTGGCCCGGGCACGACAGGCGCTACGGGCTGCTCGGCCAAGGGGAGCTTCCCCTTGCCGAAAGCCTCAAGGACACCATCGCCAGGACCATGCCCTATTGGTTCGAGCACATCGCCCCGCAACTGGGCGCGGGCCGCCGGGTGCTCGTGGTGGCGCATGGCAACTCCCTGCGCGGGCTGGTGAAATATCTGGACGACCTCTCCGACGAGGCCATCACCAAGGTGAACATCCCCACGGGCGTGCCCCTGGTCTATGAACTGGACGACGCGCTCCGGCCCCTTTCCAGGCGCTACCTGGGCGATGCCGAGGCGGTGGCGGCGGCGCAGGCGAGTGCTGCCGGGACGGGCCGCTGAGCGGGCCGCTGAAAAGCGGCGGTCTGCGGCGTTGCATCGAGTGCGCCGGACCCTCATGTATCAAGCCATACTATTCGGCCCCGGCGCACTCTCGCGCCTGGCATCCCACCACTTTTGAGCGGCCCGCAGAGCGGTGGGAGCGCGCTGAAAAGCGGCCGTCTGCTTCGTTAAGTGAATTCCAGGCGAGTCTTCGAGCCGTGGAAGATCTTATGCCCCAGGTATGCGTGGAGCGCATCGGCCCCTCGTGGGCAGAAGAGCCCACTTCGGGTCCGCTTCACTCCCCGCGCCTGGCATCCCACCACTTTTGAGCGGCCCGAGGGCCGGAGAAAGCCCGCTGAAAAGCGGTATGTTGGAGTAAGTCTGTTTGGCGGGTGAGGCAGGCCCCATATTGCTGCACGCGCAGGGCCCGCCGCCCGCGCAGGGCCCGCTGCCCGCGCAGGGCCCGCTGCCCGCGCAGGGCCCGCTGCCCGCGCAGGGCCCGCTGCCCGCGCAGGGCCCGCCGCCCGTGCAGGGCCCGCCGCCCGTGCAGGGCCGGGCATGGTTTTGTCGGCCTTTGTCCTTGCCCCATGCCGCTTGCGTGATTAGTTTCACCCCCATGGACGACGCAGCCTTCTCCCACGCCGTGGTGGACTGGTTCCGCGCCAATGCGCGCGACCTCCCCTGGCGGCGCACCTACGACCCCTACCACGTCTGGCTCTCCGAGATCATGGCCCAGCAGACCCAGCTCGGCCGGGTGGTGGACTACTTCCGGCGTTTCACCGCGCGCTACCCCGACATCGACTCCCTGGCGCAGGCCCACGAGGACGAGGCCCTCAAGCTCTGGGAGGGCCTGGGCTACTACAGCCGCTGCCGCAACCTCCTGGCCGCCGCCCGCACGGTCCGCGCCGAGCACGGCGGCGTGCTCCCCGCCACGCTTGATGGGCTGCTCTCCCTCCCCGGCATCGGCCCCTACACCGCCGGAGCCGTCATGGCCTTTGCCCACAACGCCCCCTGCACCGCCATCGACGCCAACGTGGAGCGCGTCTTCGCCCGTGTTTGCGACCTAGACCGCCCCGTGAAGCACCCGGCCAACCAGGCCTTCATCGAGGACCGCGCCCAGGCGCTCATCCCCGAGGGCGGAGCGCGCGACTTCAACCAGGGGCTCATGGAGCTGGGCGCGTTGGTCTGTACGCCCAAGAATCCGGACTGCCCCGCCTGCCCCTTGCTCGCGCACTGCCGCGCAAGGGCACTCGGCCTGGAGCGCGAGCGCCCCGTGCCCGGCAAGCGGACGGACGTGGTCAAGGTCAACGTGGCCACGGGAGTGCTCGCCCACGAGGGCCGCGTCTACGTGCAGAAGCGCAGGCTCGACGACGTCTGGCCCGGGCTCTGGGAGTTTCCCGGCGGCGGCATCGAGGCCGGAGAGACGCCCGAGCAGGCCGTGGTACGCGAATACATGGAGGAAACCGGCGTGCGCGTCGAGCCCGTGGCGTCCATCGCCACGGTCCGCTACAGCTACACCCGCTTCCGCGTGACCCTGCACGGCTTCTGGCTGCGCTTTGTGGGCAGCTTCTCGCAGCCCGCACTGCACGAAGCCCTGGAGGGGCGCTTCCTCCTCCCGGCGGAGCTTGATTCGCTGGCCTTCCCGGCGGGGCATCGGCGGCTCATCGACCACCTGCTGACGGACGGCCGACGAGGCGAATTCATCGATATGTAGCCATTTCAATCTGTTCTGCATGTGGCATGGTTTCTGCTTCGATGGGGCAGGCGCATGCCAACCGTTCAATACATTGACGCGAGCAGAACCATGTCCAGCGACCAGAGCATTTTCAACATCCTCGGCAACATTGATGCCCAGACCCTGCTCGCCTCCCGCACGGGGGGCGGCAAGGCGGCGGGGAGCGATCCCTCCCTGCGCGCCTTCGAGGTGCAGATGCGCATGATGAACCAGCTCCTGGCCGAGCCCGGGCCCGAGGATGCCGGAACGTCCATGCTCGGGGCCCTGGGCGGTGGGGGCGACCTCGCCGGAGAGGCCCTGATGTACGACGCGCTGGCCACCATCTCGCGCCTCTTTGCCCAGCGGGGGAGCGATGTGGTTCCCGGGCGCGCGGCCCTGGCCAGGGCCAACGCGGCCCACGCCCTGCACCAGGGCGCGGAAGAGGGCGGCAATACCGTGCGCGTCAAGGTGGGCGGCTCAGCCGGAGAGCACGACACCGGGCGCATGCAGGCCGACAACACCGTCTACGAGGTGGTGGACGGCAAGCTCTCGGCGGTGTTCGAGTCCGGCAAGCAGGGCGCTGTCTGCATCGGCTACGACCGCGTTGGCGGCACCTCCTACGGCACCTACCAGATCGCCTCGCGCACCGGGAGCATGGATCGCTTCCTCCGCTTCCTGCGCCACGAGGCCCCGGAGCTCGCCTCCCGGCTCAAGCGCTCCGGCCCGGCCAACACCGGATCCCGCACGGGAGGTATGCCCGAGGAGTGGCAGCGCATAGCTGCGGAGCAGCCCGAGCGCTTCGAGAAGCTCCAGCGCGAGTTCATCAAGAAGGACCACTACCAGCCCGCCCGCAACAAGATTCTCGCCGCCACGGGCCTGGACATCGACCAGGCCCCCCACGCCGTGCAGGAGGTCCTCTGGTCCACCGCCGTGCAGCACGGTCCCACGGGCGCGGCGCGCATCTTCACCCGGGCCATCGACGCCGTCGAGGCCGTGGGCTCCACCGAGTCCTTGGGCGTGGAGGAGTCCGACTTCGCCGGGCTCGTCTCCAAGGTCTACGACTCCCGCAAGGGCCAGTTCGGCTCGTCGTCCAGCCGGGTGCGCAGCAGCGTGCGCGACCGCCTGAGCCGCGAGGAGGATATGGCGTTGTCCATGCTCAGTCGCGGGCTTGACCAACTCGTCTAGTGGCGGGGGCGGGCCGCTCTGCGGGCCGCTGAAAAGCGGCGGTCTGCGGCGTTAAGTGAATTCCAGGCGAGTCTTCGAGCCGTGGAAGATCTTATGCCCCAGGTATGCGTGGAGCGCATCGGCCCCTCGTGGGCAGAAGAGCCCACGTCGGGTCCGCTTCGCTCCCCGCGCCTGGCATCCCACCACTTTTGAGCGGCCCGCGATACGGGAAGAGCCCGCTGAAAAGCGGCGGTCTGCGGCGTTAAGTGAATTCCAGGCGAGTCTTCGAGCCGTGGAAGATCTTATGCCCCAGGTATGCGTGGAGCGCATCGGCCCCTCGTGGGCAGAAGAGCCCACGTCGGGTCCGCTTCACTCCCCGCGCCTGGCATCCCACCACTTTTGAGCGGCCCGCGATGCGGGAGGAGCCCGCTGGAAAACGGAATACCACATCGTGAGGACGCCATGCTTGGCCGGGTCGCCAACCGCGCAGGCCCTCCTGTCGTGTTCGCAGGATGGGGAAAGGGCGTTGCCCAGTCAGTTGTGGCACTTTGCACGCCACCGGGCTTGGCAGGGACCCATATCGCAGCCCGCGTAGGGCCGCCGTCCGCGTAGGGCCGCCGTCCGCGTAGGGCCGCCGCCCGCGTAGGGCCGCCGCCCGCGTAGGGCAGTCATTCCGAGCTGGGCGCGGGCTCCCAGGCAAGGCGCTCTTCGATGCCCTCCTCGGGCGAAACCAGCACGCTCCCGAGCACCTCGTCCACGGCCACGCGCCCGTGGTCCCAGCCCTTCACCTTGCGCACGTCCTTGACCAGGGCGAACATGATCTCCGCCTTGCCGCCGTGCCGGGCGTGGCTCTTCAGGGCGCAGAGCGTCGCCGCCTCCAGGAGCGTCCGCTCCGGCACCTGCTGGCCCGGATGGTCGCGCTTGAGGATCACGTGGGAGGACGGCCCCTGGGCAGCGTGCAGCCACCAGTCAAAGGGGCTCGCGGCCTTGGAGAGCATGTCGTGGTTGGCCTTCTTGTTGCGCCCGCGCACGATGAGCATGCCGTCCGAGGAGCGGAACAGGCTCACGGCCATGCCCCGGTAGCGCTTGGGCAGGGCGGGCTGCCCCGGGGCTTCGGCCGCTTCCCCGCCGCCTCTCGCGGGCGCTGGCTCGGCCAGGGAGGCGCTCCCGGCCTCCACCCGGGCCATCTCCTTGCCCAGCTCGTTGCGCCGCCGGGCCAGGTGCGCGTAGCCGCGCTCGGCCTTGGCCGCAAGCTTGAAGAAGCGTTCCATGTTGGCGCTCAGGGAGAGGCTTCTGTCCAGGGCGATCTCCAGCTCCCCATGCACCGGGTGCGTGGCCCGGACGGAGGCGGGCGTCTCCTCCATGCCACGGAAGCGGTAGAACTCGGCCTGTAGGGCCTCGCCGTGGAGCTGCAGCGCGCGCCGCTCGTCGAGGGTGCGCTGCTCTTCGTCCAGCCGGGCCAGGGCGCGCCGCAGCCGCTTTCGCACCCGCTTGAGCCGCGCCCGCTCCGGGGAGAGCTCCTGGCGCTCCAGGCTCGGGAAGAGCACGCGCTCGCCGTGGGCCGTGGCCGCCTCCAGCGCGCAGGGAAAGGCGAGGTCGCCCTCGCCCGTTTTCCAGGGCAGGGGGAGTGCGCCCACCCCGGCCGGGAGGAAGAAGGCCGAGGCCGCGCCGGACTGCATGCGCTCGTAGAGTTCGGCGGCCTTCGGCTCCGGCAGCGCGGCCAGGGCCCTGCGCAGCGGCGGTGAGAGGTGCGGGTGGCCCTTCCAGGCGTCCTCGTCCATGGCCCGGGCCAGGGGCGGCCAGCCGGGCTCCGTGCCGAAGGCTGGGTCGAGCTCATCCGTCAGGCGCAGGTCGTCTCGCATGGAGAAAACGAGGAACCGGCCGTGCCCGTGCTGCTCCCGGGGGGAGAGCTCCCAGGCCAGCCGCAGGCCGGGCCAGTCCACGGCCTGGGCCAGGATGCGCCGCCCGGCCACGCGCTTGCGGTACCACATGACCCTTGCCGGGGGCGTGGCCGGGTTCAGGGGTTTCTGGTCCGTGAAAAAGAAAAGACCCGCGCTTCTGGCGGGTCGAAACATGATGTAGCGGTGCTGCCCCCGGGAGTCGAGCCGGAAGGTCCAGGCATCATCAGCCGGGGCGAAGATCTTTTCAATGCGTCTGCCGAGCGCTGCGCGGCCGATCTCCCTCGCGAGGCTGCGGAAGAAGTTGGCTTCCATGCGCTAGTCGCCTCGGACGGACTCTTCCTCTTCCTGCTTCGACTTGCAGGCGATGCACAGGGTGGTCATGGGCCTGGCCTTGAGGCGCGGGATGCTGATGTCGTCGCCGCATTCGCTGCAGATGCCGAATTCGCCGTCGTCGATGCGCTGGATGGCCTGCTGAATCTTGCGAACGAGCTTGCGCTCCCTGTCGCGCAGGCGAAGTGTGAACGCCCGGTCGGATTCGGCAGTGGCGCGGTCGGCGGGGTCGGCGTAGATCTCGCCCGATTCCGTCATGTCCTCCAGGGTCTCCTGGCTCTTGACCATGGTGTCGTCGAGCATTCCCTGAAGCATTTCACGGAAGAATTGCAAATCCTTAGCTTCCATCTGGTCACTCCTGCTCGTGTCGTCACAGGGGAGGGGGCCTGCGTCTGTCGCGCTTTGCGACGTTTGGGAAGTGTGTGGGTATAGCAAAAACCGCTCAAAAGTAAAGCCTCTGAATAAGACTAAGGATACCGGATATTTTTGTCGAGCGGAAAAAACAGGAATTCGCGCTTGACAGGTTTGGGGGGTCGCGGGTAAAGAATGGGTCCTCGTGAGCGGGAGTAACTCAGTGGTAGAGTGCAACCTTGCCAAGGTTGAAGTCGCGGGTTCAAATCCCGTCTCCCGCTCCAACGAGATTGGCGGCATCGCCAAGTGGTAAGGCAGAGGCCTGCAAAGCCTTTACCCCCAGTTCGAATCTGGGTGCCGCCTCCACGCGGGAGTAACTCAGTGGTAGAGTGCAACCTTGCCAAGGTTGAAGTCGCGGGTTCAAATCCCGTCTCCCGCTCCAGATAGACGCAAGAAGGCCGGTCCGAGGACCGGCCTTTTCGCATTTGGCTACCCATGCAGGGAGGCTGGCGGCGGGGGACCTTGCCCGCCGAGGGCCCCGGCCAGGGCGCGGATGTGCTCCTGGCCGATGCCGCAGCACCCGCCCACGGCCTCCACCCCCGAGTCGAACAGGGCGAGCCCCATGCGCGCGAAGGCCTCCGGGGGCATGACGTCCTGGAATATCCAGTTGGGCATCTCGAAGCGCCCGGCGTGCGGGTAGGCGAAGGTGGGGCCGCTCCATGAGGCGCGCAGGGTATCGAGCGCCAGGGGCGTGTGCTCCACCAGGGTGTGCATGATGCCCACGGCCGCCGCCCCGGCGAGGTCCACCTCGCGCAGGGCCCGGGCGAGGGGGATGTCCGTGTCGGCCAGGCGGGCCGCGCCGTCCTGCCCCGTGCAGGTGGAAAAGCCGACCCAGACGGGCAGCCCGGTGCGCAGCGCGCCCTCCAGGGCGCAGGCGGTCTGCTCGCAGTCGCGCATCATCTCCAGAAACAGCAGCTCCGCCCCGGCCTCGGCCTGGATCGTGGCCTGGCGGGCATACTGCGCCACGGCGGCTTCGCCGCTTTTGAGGCGCGAGTAGTCCAGGGCGCCCGTGAAGGTGGTGGTGGAGAGGGCTCCGGCCACGATGGGACCGCCCGGGCAGGAGGCTGCCGCCCGCAGCGCGATGCGCACGGCCTCACGGTTGATGGTCTCGAAATGCTCGCCGAGCCCGGCGTGGGCGAGGCTGTGCTCGCTGGCCGAGTAGGTGTTGGCGATGATGGTATCCGCCCCGGCGCACTGAAAGGCGCGGTGCACGGCGAGGAGCACGTCGGGGTGGCTGAGCACGGCCCCGGCGCTCCAGGCATGGCCGTGCATGGGCACGCCGCGCCGCTCCAGTTCGGTTCCCGTGCCGCCGTCGATGATCCTGGGAGAGCGCCGCGCCATGAAGGGAGCGTACCCCTGAAGCGCAGGGCGCACAATGCATGCGCAATGAGAAAACGCCCCGGCGAGGCACGGGGCGTTTGTTTTCTGTGCGCTGCGGGGGCTAATCGTCCCAGCGCACCTCCAGGGGCTTGCGCTCCGGGATGAGGTGGTACTTGAACTTGGGCCTGCCGAGCATGAGCGCGCCGTAGATGCGGTGGCCCTCGGGTATCTGAAGCGCCTCGTCGATCTCCCCCGTGTGCTCCACGGCGTTCATCAAAAACCCCGCCCAGCAGCCGCCCACGCCCACGGCGTGCCC
>JBFWJM010000112.1:0-9477 GCA_050253205.1 Desulfovibrionaceae bacterium | reverse complement strand
GCCACGTGGCCGTGGGCGCGTCCTACGCGGACACCTACGCGGGCGACCAGGCCGAGCTGGACGCCGCGCTCAAGCGCGAACTCGGCTTCAACGACTCGGCCCTGCATTGGGACCTGGTGAACACCGAGCAGAAGACCGTCACCGCCACGCTGAAGGACGGCTCCAAGGTGGTCATCTACGAGAACGGGCAGTTCCAGAACGGCTGAGCCGTGGACGAGGAGCGCGACATGGGCGCAACGGGCGCGATTGGCGCAACTGGTGCAGCGGGCGCCACGGGCGCAGCGGGCGCAGGCAATAGGACCCTGAGCCCGGCGGCCCTGCTGAAGTTGCTGGCCCTGGTCATGGCCGTGGCGATGACGCAGGCGCTGGCGGCGGAGCCTGCCCTGGCGGGCACGGCGCGGGTGCAGGGCGGCCAGGCCAAGGCAAGCCTCTCCGAGCGCTACCAGGAGTTCCTGACCTCCGACCTCTACCAACTGCTGATCACCTCCAAATGGGACCAGCAGGCGCGGCTCATCTGCGGCGACGGCGCGGGCCGCTCGGGCATGCGGCCCGGGCAGCTCATCGAGCTGGAGCCCGTCTCCGGCCCGGCGGAGAAGCCCTCCTCCGGGGCCTGGATCCACCGCGTGCCGGGCTACACCTGCGGCAAGCGCCGGACCTTCAACTTCCTGGTGGAGTTCGGCTCCAGCGGTCCGGTGGTCATCACCCTGCTACCGGGGGAGACCCGGGCCTCGCCGCTCTTGCAGCGCGACGTCCTGCAAAAGGCCGTGGAGCTCATCCGCGTCCGCGTGCAGGGCTGCGAGACGCCCGTGGTGGTGGATACGGCCCAGGCGGGCCTGCTCCCGCCGGACGCCACGGGCGGCGTGGCCGGAGGCTGGGCCGAGCTGTGGTACTTCGACGCCTGCCGTCGCCTGCTCCCGCTGACCATCCTCTTCCTGCCGGACGGCCAGGGCGGCACCACCTTCACGGTCCGCTGACGGCTCCTCCTCCTCCTCATCATCCTCCTCCCCCCCCCGCCAGACCAAAGGAAAAGGCACGGCCCCGATGGCCGTGCCTTTTGCAACGAGAGGAGGTCGCCGTTTCCTCTCTGGGTATCCGGGAACCGTTCCCGAAATGTCAGCCCATCCGGCGCTTGATCCCGATCAGGCCGAGCAGGCCGGAGCCGAGCAGCCATGCCGCCGCGGGGATGGGGGTGGGCGAGGTGGTCACCGCGCCGATGCCGTAATCGGTGTTGCGGGAGTAGAGGTCCTTGGCCACGCCGTTATCCAGCGAGGTGAAGACCAGGGAGTCGATGGCCGCATTGCCGAAGGGGTTGGTGATGGTCCAGACGCCGCCGCTGCCCTGCAGGCCGGGGGTGGCCTCCACGCTGGAGACGGTGCCCTGTCCGGTCCAGACCGCGCCAGTGGCGGAGTCGGCGGTGAGGGTGTAGGTCCAGGAGGTGGAGCCGGACCAGGCCGTGATCTGCGCCACCTCGTCGCCTGTGTCGCTGTAGTTGCCGTCCGTGAACAGGGCCACCAGGTCGATGGAGTTGATGATCTGGCTGGAGCTGAAATTCAGGGTGATGGATTGGCCGATGCTGATCTCGCCATCCACCCCGCCGGAGACGCCGAGGCTGGTGTAGCCGTCCACGGTCTTGGTGGCCGCGTCGCCACCGCCGAAGAGGATCTCCACGTCGGCGAGGGAGCCGTAGTTGCCGGGGGTGATGGTGTAGGCGCTGGCGGCCAGGGGCAGGGCCAGGGCCAGGACGGCACCGAGGGCCAGGGCGGTGATGGTGTTACGGACGATGTGCATGGCAACCTCCTCGTGCTCAGGGTGCGATTTCACTTGTCCTCAAGATAGGCTCCGTACCGTTCTTCCGGTATCGGCGCGGGGCATGAAATCGCGTCTTTCACATCTCATGCCGGGGCATGAGATGCGGCTGCGAAGAAAGCAGTAGAGGTTTCTTAACCTGGCAGTTTATTTGTCTTTATATTTTGTCATTCCTGGAAGGGGGCCAGGGGGCGGATGCGGGGCGCGGCAAAATGTTCCGGGGGCGCGGGGGAGTTTTCGGCGCTACGCTTCGGCCCGTGCAGCGACGCCTGCACGGGGGCGAGGGGGGTGATAAGGGGGGCGGGCCCGTGCAGGGTCCTGTGCGCGGTTCGGTGTGTGGATTGCTTGTGGGCTGTATGCGGCCCGTCATGCAGGCCCGTCATGCAAGGTCGTACGGGGCACCGGGCGGCTGGCATGGACGGAGCGGGAACAAGCGGAACCTCTGCCGGGCGGGCCATGGGGGTGCGGGAGGCATCCTGGTGAGCCAAGCGCGAAATCCGGGGAGCCTGGCCGGGAATTCCGGGCCTGGGTTCGGACTCCGTGGCTCGGGCGTTGGACCCGGGCGTGGGACATGGGCATCGGGCGCGCGGCACCGCAACTGGTGCAGGGCCTGAGGGGGCCCGGGCTCATGCGGCCGAAACGGGTTCGGGCAGCGGCCTTGCCATGCCCGGCCTTTATGGCTCTCCGCCGGAGCTCCCGCGCGATCAGGCCCCGGGGGAGCCCGGCCCGGTACCCGGCACGCGCGACGGGCGCGCGCCCTTGTGGAACAACCGGAAGACCAGGACGAAGAACAGCGGAATGAAGATCAGGTCGATGAAGGTGGCCGAGAGCATGCCCCCGCAGACCGCCGTGCCGATGGCGTTCATGGCCCCGGCCCCGGCCCCGGTGCTGATGGCCAGGGGCAGCACGCCGAAGAAGAAGGCCAGGGAGGTCATGATGACCGGCCGGAACCGCGTCTTGACCGCGCCCAGGGTGGCCTCGTCCAGGCGCTCGCCGTGGCGCATGCGCTCCTTGATGAACTGGATGATCAGGATGGCGTTCTTGGTGGAAAGCCCCAGGGTGGCCAGGAAGCCGATCTGGAAATACACGTCGTTGGGCATGCCGCGCAGCGAGGTGACCACGACGGCACCCAGCACGCCCAGGGGCAGCATGAGCATGTTCACGATGGGAATGACCCAGCTTTCATACAGCGCGGCCACGCAGAGGAAGATAACGAACAGGGAGAAGGCATACAGCAGCGGGCCCTGCTGGGTGGCCATGCGCTCCTGGTAGGAGAGCCCGGTCCAGTCGAAGCCGAGGCCCTGCGGCAGCTTGGCGCAGAGCTCCTCCATGGCGTCCATGGCCTCGCCGGTGCTGTACCCGGGGGCGGCCTCGCCCTGGATGTTGATGGACGGGAAGGCGTTGTAGCGCTCCAGCTGGGGCGAGCCCGTGGCCCAGCGGCTGGTGGCCAGGGCGGAGAGCGGCACCATCCTGCCCTCGTTGTTGCGAAGGAAGAGCTTTTCCAGGTCTTCCGGTAGCATGCGGTAGGGCGCATCGGCCTGCACGTAGACCTTCTTGACCCGCCCGGCCTGGATGAAGTCGTTGACGTAGGCTCCGCCCACGGCGGCACCCAGGATGCTGTGCAGCGAGGAGATGGAGACGCCCAGGGCCCCCGCCTTGTCCCAGTCCACGTCCAGGTGGTATTCGGGCGTGTCTTCCACGCCGTTGGGCCGGACCTTGGTGAGCCTCGGGTCCTGGGCAGCCAGGCCCAGGAGCTGGTTGCGCGCGGCCATCAGCTGGTCGTGCCCCAGCCCGCCACGGTCCAGGTGCTGGAAGTCGAACCCCGTGGCCGTGCCCAGCTCGATGACGGGCGGCGGCGGGAAGGCGAAGGCCATGGCCTCCTTGATTTGCGAGAACTCGGCCATGGCCCGCCCGGCGACGGCCTCCACCGAGAGGTCCGCGCGCTGGCGCAGGTCCCAGTCCTTGAGCTTGACGAAGCCGAAGCCCCGGTTCTGCCCCTGGCCGCCGAAGGAAACGCCCGGCACCGCCATGTAGGACTCCAGGGCCTCCTGCTCGTTCTCCTCGAAATACCTGCCCATGCGGTCCATGACCTTGATGGTCTGCTCCAGGGTCGAACCGGCCGGGAGAATGGCCTGGACCAGGAGGATGCCCTGGTCCTCGTCCGGGATGTAGGCCGTGGGCATGCGCAGGAACAGGAAGCCCACCAGCCCCAGCAGCAGGGCGTAGAGGAGCAGGTAGGGGGCCTTCCAGGCGAAGGAATGGTGCACGATGCCCACGTACAGGGTCCGCACCCGGCGGAAGTTGCGGTTGAACCATCCGAAAAAGATGCGCAGGGGGGAGAACCTGTTGGGGGGGGTGTCCTGGCCCTTGGGAATCGGCTTGAGCAGGGTGGCGCAGAGCACCGGGGTCAGGATCAGGGCCACCACCACGGAGAGGAGCATGGAGGAGATGATGGTCACGGAGAACTGGCGGTAGAGCACGCCCGTGGAGCCCCCGAAAAAGGCCATGGGCCCGAAGACCGCCGAGAGCACCAGCCCGATGCCCACCAGGGCGCTGGTGATCTCGTCCATGGACTTGGCCGTGGCCTCCCGGGGTGGGAGCCCCTCCTCGGCCATGATCCGCTCCACGTTCTCCACCACCACGATGGCGTCGTCCACCAGCAGGCCGATGGCCAGCACCGTGGCGAACATGGTCAGCATGTTGATGGAGAAACCGAACAGCCCCAGCACGGCGAAGGTGCCGAGCAGGACAACGGGCACGGCGATGGTCGGGATCAGGGTGGCGCGGATGCTGCCCATGAACAGGTACATGATCAGGAAAACCAGGACCACGGCCTCGATGAGGGTCTTGAGCACCTCGTCGATGGCCACCACGGTGAACGGGGTGGTGTCGTAGGGGTAGATGACCTTCATGCCCGGCGGGAAATAGGCGCTCATCTCCTCCAGCTTGGCCTTCACCGCGTCGGCCGTGGCCAGGGCGTTGGCCCCGGCCGCCTGGCGGATGGCCATGCCCGCCGCAGGGTGGCCGTTGAAGGTGGCCACCACGCCGTAGCGCTCCGCGCCGAGCTCGGTGCGGGCTACGTCCCGGATGCGGACCACGGAGCCGTCCTGGTTGATGCGGATGGGAATGGCCGCGAACTCCCCCGGGGTCTGGAGCAGGTGCTGGACCACGATGGAGGCGTTGAGGCGCTGGCCCTCCACGGCGGGCCGCCCGCCGAGCTGCCCGGCCGAGACCTCCACGTTGTAGCTGTCCAGCGCCGCGATCACGTCTTCCATGGTCAGGCTGTAGCTGTTCAGGCGCTCCGGGTTGACCCACACGCGCATGGAATACTGGGAGCCGAAGCTCTCCACCTCGCCCACCCCGGGCACCCGGGAGAGGATCTTCTCCAGGTTGGACTGGGCGTAGTCGCGCAGGTCCTGGCCGTCCATGCTGCCGTCCTCGGAGATGAGGCCGACGATGATCAGGTAGTTGCGGGTGGACTTGCTGACCTCGATGCCCGCGCGCTGCACGGCATCCGGCAGGCTGGCCATGGCCAGTTGCAGCTTGTTCTGCACCTTGGACCAGGCCAGGTCCGGGTCCGTGCCCGGGGCGAAGGTCAGCTCCACGCGGGCCGAGCCGGAGGAGGAACTGGTGCCGGAGAGGTAGAGCAGGTTGTCCAGGCCGGTCATCTTCTGTTCGATGATCTGGGTGACCGTGTTTTCCACGGTCTCGGCCGAGGCGCCCGTGTAGTAGGCCTCCACCGCGATGGAGGGCGGGGCGATGGGCGGATACTGGGCTACGGGCATCCGGTAGATCATCAGCACGCCGAGGGCCATGAGGATGATGGCGATGACCCAGGCGAAGACCGGGCGGTCGAGAAAGAACTTGGAGAGCATCACTGTTCCCCGGTCTGCTGGTCCGCAGCGGCCTCGGTGGCCTTGACCTCCATCCCCGGGCGGACGCGCTGCACGCCGTCCACGATCATCCTGTCACCCGGGGCCAGGCCGGAGGAGACCAGCCACTTGTCGCCCATGGCCCGGTCGATGACCAGCTCCTTCGAGCGGGCCATGTTTTCCCCGTCCACCACGAGCGCGTAGGGGTTGCCCTGGTGGTCTCGCAGCACACCCTGCTGGGGCGCGAGCAGGGCCTGCTCGTCGACACCCTCCCGGACCACGGCGGTGACGAACATGCCGGGCAGGAGCACGGAATCCGGGTTGGGAAAGACCGCGCGCAGGGTCACGGAGCCGGTGGTCTGGTCCACGGTGACGTCGCTGAACTGCAACTCTCCTTCCAGTCCATAGGATTCGCCGTTCTCCAGAATGAGCTGGACCGCGTTGTGGTCCTGGTCGTCCCGGCCCAGGTCGCCCCTGGCCATGCGCTTCTTGATGCGCAACAGCTCCATGGTGGACTGCGTCACGTCCACGTACATGGGGTCCATCTGCTGGATGGTGGCCAGGGCGGTGGACTGGTACGCCGTGACGATGGCACCCACGGTGACCGTGGACTTGCCGATGCGGCCGGGAATGGGGGCGGTGATTTCGGTGTAGCCCAGGTTGATGCGGGCCAGGTCCACGGCCGCACGCAGGGCCTTGATTTCGGCTCGGAGCTCGTTCAGCGCGGCGGCCGCGTCGTCGTAGTCCTGCCTGCTCAGCGAGCCGCTGCCCAGGAGCTCCTCGTAGCGCTTGGCCCGGGCGCCCACGGAGGGCACCTGGGCCAGGGCGCGGCCCAGGTCGGCCTCGGCGTTGTTCAGCTCCGCCCGGAAGGGGGTGGGGTCGATCTTGTAGAGAATCTGCCCGGCCTCGACGTCCGAGCCCTCCTCGAACAGGCGCTCCTGCACCAGGCCGTTGACCCGGGGGCGAATCTCCGCCACGCGGTAGGCCGCCGTGCGGCCCGAAAGCTCGGTGGAGAGGGTGATCTTCTGGGGCTGCAAGGTGACCACGGAGACCTCGGGGACCGCCCTTGCCGCAGGGCCCTGCGGTTCGCCCTGGCAGCCTGCGAGCAGGACCCCGGCCAGAAGCAGAACGAACACGGGCAACCTCCCCGCAAAAGCGCGGGGAACCGACTTGTACGACCGGTCTGTGCGAGGCATTGAACATCCTTATTGAGAAACAACCCGCCGAAGCGCACCCCGCAGGGGGCGTTGCGCCGTCACCTTCCGCCCGGGGCCCCTATCCCGGGGTTCCACGCCGAAAAGATATCCCTAAGCCTTGCCCCACCGGGGCAACGAAGTCAATACGGGGGCGCGGCGGGAGCTGTCTCCCTGCAATGCCGCCCACGCGGCGGGCGATGGCGGGAAGGAGCGGGGAATGCGGGCGGGCCGCCAAGGGCCGTGGGGGCCGTATTGGGGGCGGCCGGAGGGCGCCAGAGACTAGAGTTCGAGGTTCTTGGTGGCCCAGAGCGTGGCCTGGAGGCGGTTGCTCGCGTCGATCTTCTTGTAGATGTTGTAGAGGTGGGTCTTCACCGTGTGCACGGAGATGAACAGCTGGTCGGCGATTTCCTTGTTCGTCGCCCCGGAGGCCACCTTGGCCAGGATTTCCTTCTCCTTGCGGGTGAGCTGCTCCTCGGCGTCGTCGTCCTCGGCCGCGCTCTGCGTCTGCTGGGCCAGCAGCCCGGCGGAGAGCACGTCGCGCGGATACCAGAGCTCGCCACGGCTCAGGGCGTTGATGCCCTTGGAGAAGAGGTCGACCCCCGTGTCGTTGAAGAACACGCCGCGCAGGCCGTGTTGCAGGGCGCGCACGCCCAGGTCGCGGTTGGGCTCGGCGTTGAAGAGCGCCAGCAGCGTCTGCGCGCCCTTCACGTCCACCTTGGTCTCCAGCTCGGTGAGGGGGATGAGCGATTCCACGTTCTTGTGGTCGAGCATGGCGATGTAGGTGGTGTGCTCCTCCTTGTTGAAGTCCTCCTCCAGGGCCTCGATGGGCCCGTGCATGGCGCGCATGCCCAGGTCCTCCTGGAGAAAGCGGGTGAGCAGCTCGTTCTGGAGCTTGTTGCGCCCGGCCACGTAGGCCACGATGTGGGGGTTCACGGGGAGCATCTGGTAGCTGACGTCGAACTTGACGGCCATGCCGCCCTCGGCGTTGCGCACCACCTCGCCCATGGCGCGGACCTTGGTCTTGCGGCCGCCAAGCCCGGAGATGTGGTCCAGGGGCACGGTGACGGTGAGCTCCACCTCGGTGCCGGGGGGCAGGGGGTTGTCGGAGGAGAGGAACGCGCCGCCCGCGCAGACGTCGCGGGTCAGCAGGTCCACGAGCTGCTGGTGCCCGTGGGAGCTGGTGACGCTGATCTGGGCGGGCAGTTCGAGGTCGAAGCGCTCGGCCCGGCGGTCACCCTTCGGCTTACCCATGTCCCTGTTCCCCTGTCAGGCCGCCCAGCAAACACGCTCCGCCGTCGCATTGAAGAAACCGGGCCGCATGCGCGCAGGAGGCATGCCGCGTTCCCGGAGTCTTCATGTTGTCACGCATCGCGCGATTCTTGAACGGCCTGCTGCATGTGGATTCCTCCAACGGCCCGCACCGCCTTGCGGCCAGGGGGTGTTGTCGTGAATCCGGTTTCGCAAACCATCTTACGAACGGTAAACGATTTGGCATAGGGGTGCAAGATGTTATGTCATTGAGAAGACAAATGGAACGCGCCTCCGCAACGGGGGAGGGAGGGTCAGTTGCTTCGAGGTGTTGGAGCGGCATGCGGGCCCGGGGGGGGGCTCGCGCGGCGAAGCAGGGGCGAAAAAAATGACTTGTGGTTTCGCGCGGCGGGGAGGGGCCGCCGCTTGTTCGCCCCTGCCTCCGCGCGGGCCGGAAAAATACGCCCCGCGCGGGCAGCGGCCTTGACAAGGAACCCCGGTGCGGATAAACAGGCTTTCCCTTTGGGATGAAGGCGCGTAGCTCAGGGGGAGAGCATCTGCTTGACGTGCAGAGGGTCGGGGGTTCAAATCCCTCCGCGCCTACCAGGAAGAACAAGGCTCACGGCGACAACCGTGGGCCTTTTTTCGTTTGCCCGCGCTCCGGCCGGAGGCGAAATAAAACCGGGCCCGCAGCCAATCCGCGAGCCCGGCGAGGGCAGACGCCGGGGGCAACCACTCCCCCGACGCCGCGCCATGTCTCTCCATGTCAGTCGAGCTGGGCGATGAGCGACTCCAGCGTGCTCTCGATGTTCGTGTATTCCGAGAGCGTGGCCTCCAGGGAGGCGTACTTCTCGATGAGCCGGGTCTCGTAGGCGTCGAGCCGGGCCTGCTCGTAGTAGATGTCGTCCTCCAGGGATTCCATGGACGACTCCAGGGAGTTCTTGAGGATGGTCAGGGTGCCGTCGATGCCGTTGGTCCATTCGGAGATGGCGTCGGAGAGCTCGGAGACCTTGCCCTCCTTGATGTACACCGTGCTGGAGTGGGTCCCGTCGGACAGGTCGTTGATGTCCAGGTACAGGCCGTAGGCGTCGGAGTCCTCCGCGGCCAGGATGGTGTTGCCGTCGATCTCCGCAGCCACCCCGCCGATGGTGGCCGAGGTGACGACCCCGCCCTCCACCGTGTATTCCACGTCGTAGGTGCCCGCCTCGGTGACGCCGTCGATCTGCGAGATGTAGCTCACGTCGGAGCCGTCCACCTCCACCTCGTTCTCCGCCGCGAAGAGCATGGCCACGGCCTCGGGGTCCTCCTCCAGGGCCTCCTCCAGGGCCTCCTCGTCGATGAGGAGCTGGCCGTAG
>JBFWJM010000111.1:0-9619 GCA_050253205.1 Desulfovibrionaceae bacterium | reverse complement strand
GCACGAAAAAGGCCCGCGCCAGGGGGCGCGGGCCGGACGGTCTGGGGTGAGTGAAGGGACTTGAACCCTCGGCCACTTGGGCCACAACCAAGTGCTCTACCAACTGAGCTACACCCACCGTGTGAGGACAGATTCATTAACCAAGCGCCACGGCTTGGTCAAGCCGAAAACGCGACACAACGTATTTTTCCTCTCCCACGGCATACTGCAAAGGATACCTTCCGCATGGACAAACTGATCATCGACGGCGGCGTGCGCCTCTCGGGCGTCATCACCATCTCCGGCTCCAAGAACGCGGCCCTGCCCATTCTCTTCGGCTGCCTGCTCTCCAAAGGCGAGGTCAGGCTCGGCAACGTGCCGAACCTCCAGGACATCCGCACCACGCTGAAACTCCTGAACCTGCTCGGCTGCACAACCGCCTTCGACGGCAACGAGGTCGTGGCGCGGGTGGACCAGCTCCTGCCCGAGGCCCCCTACGAACTGGTCAAGACCATGCGCGCCTCGGTGCTCTGCCTCGGCCCGCTGCTGGCCCTGCTGGGCGAGGCGGTGGTCCCGCTGCCGGGCGGCTGCGCCATCGGCGCGCGCCCCGTGGACCAGCACCTCAAGGGGCTGGAGAAGATGGGGGCCACCTTCGAGCTGACGCGCGGCAACGTCTACGGCAAGTGCCCCAGGCTCAAGGGCGCGCGCATCACCTTCGACTTCCCCACCGTGGGCGCCACGGAGAACCTGCTCATGGCCGCCGCCCTGGCCAAGGGCGAGACCGTGCTGGAGAACGCCGCGCGCGAGCCCGAGGTCCAGGACCTGGCCAACTTCCTCAACGCCATGGGCGCGAAGATCACCGGGCACGGCACCGCCGTCATCCGCATCGAGGGCGTGCCCGAGCTGGGCGGCTGCGACTACCGCGTCATGCCCGACCGCATCGAGGCCGGGACGTACATGGCCGCCGCCGCCATCACCGACGGCGAGATCCTGCTGGCGGACTGCCCCTGCCAGGAACTCGACGCGGTGATCCAGAAATTCCGCGAGATGGGCGTGGTCATCGACGACCACGACGACGGCCTCTACATCCGCCCCGGCGGCAGGCTCACGGGCGTGGACGTGACCACGCAGCCGTACCCCGGGTTCCCCACGGACATGCAGGCCCAGATCATGGCCCTCATGTGCCTGGCCCAGGGCATGGGCACCATCGAGGAGAAGATCTTCGAGAACCGCTTCATGCATGTGCTGGAGCTGGTGCGCCTGGGGGCGGACATCCGCCTCAAGGGCCGCACGGCCATGGTGCGCGGGGTGGAGCGGTTCGTGGGGGCCCCGGTCATGGCCTCGGACCTGCGCGCCTCGGCCTCGCTGGTGGTGGCCGGGCTCGCTGCCGAGGGCACCACCGAGGTCCAGCGCATCTACCACCTCGACCGTGGCTACGAGCGCCTGGAGGAGAAGCTCTCCGCCGTGGGCGCGCGCATCCGCCGCGAGCGGGAATAGCCCGGCATGGGCAGGGCGGGGGAGGTTCCGGCCTTCGGCGGCGCGGCCCCCGCGCCCCTGCTGCCCTGGCAGGGGGCGCTGCTCGCCTTCGCCCTCGGCATCCTCGCCCTGGCAGACCCGCTCCCCGCGCTCTGCTCCCTGGGCGTGCTGGCCGCCGTGTGGCTGCTGCTCGCCCGGCGTTCAACGGTGCAGCATCTCCCCGGGGGGCCTCTCCCGGCGTTCCTCCTGGCCTTCCTCCTGGCCTTCATCCTGGGCTGGCTGCTGGCCTGGGCGCGGCTGCCCGCCGCGCCGGAGCTGCCCTCCCTGGTGAACTCCGGGCGCGTCGCGGCCCTTTCCGCCGTGGTCCGGGAGGTGGATTCCCGGCCCGGCCATCGGCTCCAGGTGCTGCTGGGCGATGCCCGCTGCGAGGTGGACGGCGCGGAGATTGCGCTGCCCGGGCTGGTGAGCTGGTCGTGGCATTCGCCCACGGTGCGCCCGCTGCCGGGGCAGGCGGTCCGCCTGGAGGTCCGGGTGGACTCCGTGGACGGCTTCGCCAACCCCGGCGGCTGGGACTATGCGGGCTACCAGCGCACGCGCGGCGTGTTCACGAGGATCTATTCGCGGGAGGACGGCAAGGGCCTGGCCCTGGACGAGCCGCCCGCCGCGCCCCTCGCCCGGGCCCGGGCCGCGCTCGTGGAAAGGGCCCTGGCGGCCGGAGGAGGGGACGGCGAGGGCGACGGGCATGGCCGAGAGCAAGGCGGCGCGCTGCTGGCCGCGCTGCTCACGGGCGACCGCTTCGCCCTGCACCCGGACACCGTGGACCTGCTGCGCCGGGCCGGGCTCTCGCACACCCTGGCCCTCTCGGGCCTGCACCTCGGGTTCGTGGCCCTGCTGGGCGCAGGGTTCGCCTGGGTGCTCGGCGCGGCCTTTCCCGGGCTGCTGCTGCGCGTGCCCCGGCCCCGGCTGGCCGTGCTCCTGGCCGGACCCATGGTGCTCGTCTACCTCTGGCTCGGCGGGTTTTCGCCCTCCCTGGTGCGCGCCTCGTGCATGTACGCCTCCTGGGGCACGCTGCTCTGGCTGGGCCGGGGGCGCGTGCTGCTCGACGGGCTCTGCTGGGCCCTGGCGCTGATCCTGCTGGCCTCGCCCCTGACCCTGTTCGACATCCGGCTGCAACTTTCCGCCCTGGCCGTGGGCGGCATCGCGGTGTTCCTGCCCTGGCTCCAGGGGCTGGCGCGCCAGGTGCTGCGGGGGCCGTGGCGCGCGCTGCGCCCCGGGGCGGACCTCCTGGCCCTGAGCTGCTGCGCCACGCTCTGCCTCCTGCCGCTCACGGCGCGGACATTCGGCATGTCTTCGCCGAACCTACTGCTCAACCTGTTCTGGGTGCCGCTGCTCGGGTTCGTGTGCATGCCGCTGGGGGCCCTGGGGGCGCTGCTCTGGGCCGGGCACGCGCCCTGGGGCGCGCCGCTGCTCGGCGTCGCGGCCGGGCTCCTGGAGCGCATGCGCGAGGGCGTGGTGCTCATGGACGGGGCGGGGTTCCTGCCCGTGGCGCAGCTGCTGCGCCCGCTCTGGCCGGAGATGCTCGGGGCGGCGGTGCTGCTGGCCTGCCTCGCGGCGACGTTGCGCCCACGCAAACCCTGGGCGGACCCAGGGGCAGAGCGCCCGTTCTGGCTGGCGGTCTGCTTGGGGCTCGGGCTGCTGGCCGGGCCGCACGTGGCGGTCATGGCCGAGGACGCCTCGGGCGGCGTTCGCCTGGCCATGGTGGACGTGGGCCAGGGGCAGGCCCTGGTGGTCACCGGGCCGGGCGGGGGCAGGGCTGTGGTGGATGGCGGCGGCCTGCGTTCGCTTACCTTCGACACCGGGCGCGACGTGCTCGCCCCGTGGCTGACCCTGGGACGGCCACCGCGCATCGATGCCGTGATCCTCAGCCACCCGCACGCGGACCACTACAAGGGATTGATGCACCTGTTGCGCTATTTCGAGGTCGGTTCGTTCCACTACGGCCACACTCTGCCCGGCGGCGGCTACGCCAAACCCTTCCGCGATGCCCTGCACGCGGCGGGCGTGGAACCCGTGCTCATGCACGCCGGGGACGTGCTGGAGCTGGGCCACGGCGTGCGCCTGGAGGCCCTGCACCCCGCGCGGGGCTACCAGGCACCCACCACCAACGACGGCTCCCTGGTGCTGCGCCTGGCTCGGGAGGAGGGCGGCCGGCTCCGGGGGTTGGCCATCCTGCCCGGAGACGTGGAGGCGGACG
Source organism: Desulfovibrionaceae bacterium (assembly GCA_050253205.1). Lineage (GTDB taxonomy): Bacteria > Desulfobacterota > Desulfovibrionia > Desulfovibrionales > Desulfovibrionaceae > JAHJKV01. Next base: position 5,910 of record JBFWJM010000111.1, on the reverse strand, counting down.
CCATCCGCGACACGCTGGCCCACGCCACCGGGGGCGACGACCTGCGCGCGGACGTGCTCGTGCTCCCGCACCATGGTTCCAGGACGAGCTTTTCACCGGAATTCTACGATCGCGTCGGGCCCGGGCTGGTCCTGTGTTCCGGCGGTTCGGTGTATCGCCACCGGCAACCCGCGCCGGAAATCCTCGCGGCCCTGGAACCCCTTGGCGTGGAGGTGCGTTCCACCTGGAGCGAGGGGTTGGTGGAGGTTGCCTGGGAGGCCCCTGGGGGCGGGTCGTTTTCCGTGCGGCCCACGCTGGCCCCGCCGAGGGTGTTCGGCCCGGAAGCGGGCCCGGAAACGGCCGGAGAGGGAGTTTCGGAGGGAGATTGATCGTCCGTTCGAGGGCTTCTTGCCAAGAGTTCGGAACTGTGGAAAGAACGACATGTACATCCGGCGAGGATCGTTACGCGCCACGAGCGTGCGGCCGACCCGCCGGGGAGGGGGAGTCCAGGGGTGATCATTCGATGCTGGGGAGCACGCGGCTCCATTCCCGTTTCCGGCCCCGCATACGTCCGCTACGGCGGCGACACCACCTGCCTGGAACTGCGCACGGACCGAAGCGACGAGGTGGTCGTGGTGGACGCGGGGTCGGGCATCCGCCGCCTGGCCAACGCCCTTATGGCCGAGGGGCGGCTGGAGTTCACCTTCCTCTTCACCCATTCACACTGGGACCACATCCTCGGGTTCCCGTTCTTCAAGCCCATCTACCTGGAGAAGGCGCGGCTGAACATCCACGGCTGCCCCGACCTCCAGGGCGACATGGAAACCCTGCTCGCCAGGACCATGGACCAGCCCTATTTCCCCGTGCCCTACGAGGTGGTCCGCGCCCGGCTCGACTACCGCCGCGATTGCAGCAGCGAGCTCGACGTGGACGGCATGACCGTGCGTTCCATTCCCCTGAACCACCCGAACCGGGGGCGGGGGTTCCGCTTCGAGGAGGGCGGCCGCTCCTTCGTCTTCCTCACGGACAACGAACTGGACCATGACCACCGGGGCGGGAAGAGTTTCGAGGAGTACGTCGCCTTCTGCCGGGGGGCCGACCTGCTTTTCCACGATGCGGAGTACACTCCGGAGGAATATCCGGCGAAGGCGGGCTGGGGCCACTCCACCTTCCTGCGCGCCCTGGACCTCGCCCTGGAGGCGGGGGTGGGGCGGTTCGGCCTGTTCCACCACAACCAGGACCGGCCGGACGCGGAGATCGACGTCATGATGGAGCGCTGCCGGGAGGTCGTGGCGGAGCGCGGCTCGAAGCTGGAGTGCTTCGCCGTGACGCAGGAGACCGAAATCCGCCTCTGACGCGACCGGGCCGCACCTGGGATCGCACCGGGGCCGCCTCCCGAGCTTGATTTTCTCCTGGGATAATGCGACATACGCTCTGGTCGCACGGGGGAGCGGGAGCCCGGTCTTGACTCGGAGGGAGTAATGAGAGCGCTCATTGTTGATGATGATTTCTATTCCCGCAGCATGATTCATGATATGCTGCGTCCCTTTGCGGATTGCGATATAGCTGTCAATGGTGAGGAAGCGGTCTTCGCGTTCCGCAAGGCCCTGGACAACGGCAATCCCTACGACCTCATCTGCCTCGATCTGGTCATGCCCGAGATGGACGGCCAGGAGGCGCTGCAGGAGATTCGGGCCATCGAGGAGGAGCGCAGCACGCACCCCCTCAAGCAGGCGAAGATCATCGTGACCACCATGCTCGACGACAAGAAGGAAACCCACGACGCCTTTTTCCTTGGCGGGGCCACGTCCTACCTCGTGAAGCCCATCGACGAGGGAAAGCTCCTGGGCGAGCTGCGCAGCCTGCAGCTGGCGGAGCCCAACGAGATGTAACGGCCCGGCCGATGGTTTCCTGTTTGCCGTTCCCCGGGAACTGCATTATACTTTCCTACCGCCTGCGGACGCCTCCGGCGTGACGCGGGGCGCAATACTGCCATGAGCCAAAAACTTGGAATAAAGTTCGCCGATTACGGCCAGATATACCATTTCTCCTCCGGGCCGTTCGTGGTCGAGAAGGGGCAACTGGTCATCGTCAAGACCGACCAGGGCATGGGCCTTGGCGAGGTGGTGGCTGTGGAGCTCTCCGAGGAGGAGTCCGAACACAGCGCCATCTACCGTCTGGCCAACGACCAGGACCTGGACGTCCGGGCCGAGAATCTCGACCTGGCCCGCGAGGCCTACCGCCACTGCCGCCGCTGCATCGCCGACCACGGCCTGGAGATGAAGCTGGTGGACGTGGAGGTCTTCTTTGACCGCTCCAAGATGGTCTTCTACTTCACCGCGCCGGGGCGCATCGACTTCCGCGAGCTCATCAAGGACCTGGTGCGCGAGTTTCGCACGCGCATCGAGCTCAGGCAGATCGGCGTGCGCCACGAGACGCAGATGCTCGGTGCCATCGGCAATTGCGGCCAGATGTGCTGCTGCCGACGGTTCATGCGCAAGTTCGTGCCCGTGACCATCAAGATGGCCAAGGAGCAGAACCTCTTCCTCAACCCCACGAAGATATCCGGCATCTGCGGGCGGCTGCTCTGCTGCCTGAGCTTCGAGCAGGAGGGTTACGAGGAATTCAACCGCAAGTGCCCCAAGATCGGCAAGCGGTTCACCACCAGCGAGGGGATGGTCAAGGTCATCCGGGCGAATTTCTTCCGCAAGTCGCTGACGGCGATATTCGAGGATGGTTCCGACCGCGAGATACCCATTGACGAATGGGCCGAATTCGTGTCCAAGCCTCCGGCGCGGGGCGAGGAGGGCGGACGGCCCGCCCGCGAAGCCGCCCCCAGGGAAAAGGCCGCCACCAGGGAAAAAGCCGCTCCCAGGGAGCGCGAAGACCGCCAGGACGGCGCCCAGCGCCCACCCCGCGAGCCGCGCCGCGAACCCTCCCGACTCGACCGGCGGGGAGCCGCGCCGGAAGACGCCCCCGAGGGCCAGGGCGAGGGCGACGACCCCTCCCCCAAGCGCCCTCGCCGCAGGCGCCGCCGCCCCCGCAAAAAAAGCCGGGACTAACCCGGACCTTCACCCGCAAGGAGCTTTTCGGTGGATACCTTTTTTCTCAGCACGCCCATCTTCTACGTCAACGCCAAGCCGCACCTGGGCCACGCCTACACCACCATCGTGGCCGACACCGTGACCCGCTTCCACAAGCTCATGGGCCGCGAGACGTTCTTCCTCACCGGAACGGACGAGCACGGCGACAAGATCGCCCAGGCCGCCGCCAAGAACGCCCAGAGCCCCAAGCAGTACGTGGACGCCATCAGCGAGATGTTCAAGGTCATGGGCCCGCAGCTCTGCGCCGAGCCCAACCGCTTCATCCGGACCACGGACAAGGACCACGTGGAGACCGTGCAGGGCATCCTGCAAAAGGTCTACGACGCCGGGGACATCTACTTCGGCGAGTACGGCGGGCACTACTGCTACGGCTGCGAGCGGTTCTACACCGAGAAGGAGCTGGAGGACGGCAAGTGCCCCCAGCACGGGGTCGAGCCCGAATACATCGCCGAGAAGAACTATTTCTTCCGCATGTCCAAGTATCAGGACTGGCTTGCGGAGCACATCCGCAAGAACCCCGACTTCATCCGCCCCGAGCGCTACCGCAACGAGGTGCTCAGCCTGCTGGAATCCGGCGCGCTGGAAGACCTCTGCATCTCCCGGCCCAAGACGCGCCTCAAGTGGGGCATCGAGCTGCCGTTCGACCAGGACTACGTCTGCTACGTCTGGTTCGACGCGCTCATCAACTACGTCAGCGCCCTGGGCTGGCCCGACGGCGCGAAGTTCAAGAAGTTCTGGCCTGGGGCCAACCACCTCATCGCCAAGGATATTTTGAAGCCCCATGCCGTGTTCTGGCCGACCATGCTGAAGGCCGCGGGCATCGAACCGTACCAGCACCTCAACGTCCACGGCTATTGGCTCGTGCAGGACACCAAGATGTCCAAGTCCCTCGGCAACGTGGTGGAGCCCATGGACATGATCGGCACCTACGGGGTCAACGCCTTCCGCTATTTCCTCATGCGCGAGATGAGCTTCGGCAACGACGCCAGCTTCTCCGAGGAGGCCTTGGTGGGCCGCCTCAACGCCGACCTCGCCAACGACCTGGGCAACCTCTTCTCCCGCACCCTGGCCATGACGCACAAGTACTGCGGGGGCAAGGTGCCCGCACCGGACCAGTTGGAGGAGATCGAGGACGCGGAGATCAAGAAGCGCGGGCAGAACGCCATGGCCGCCTACCAGGAGCACTTCACGGCCTTCCGCTTCGCCCGGGGGCTGGAATCCCTTTGGGAGCTGGTGCGCGGGTTGAACAAATATATCGACACCGTGAAGCCCTGGGACCTGAACAAGAAGGGCGACACCAAGCGCCTCTCCACCGTGATCTACATCATGCTGGAGAACATGCGCAAAATCGCGGTGCACCTGTGGCCGGTGATGCCCGGCTCCGCCGTGGAGATGCTTCGACAGCTCGGCATCGAGTTCGAGCCCAGCAAGATTTCGCTCGAAAAGGAGCTCGACGCCTGGGGCCTGCTCGACGTGGGCGCGGAGGTGGCCGAGTCGTCCAACCTCTTCCCGCGGGTGGACCCGCCCGCATCCGCCGCCTCGGAGGCCGGGGCCGGGAGCGCCCAGAAGGCCCCTGCCGCCCAGAACGGCAAAAGCGCCAAAAACGGAAAGAACGGCAAGACCGCCAAGGACGCCGCCGAGCCCGGGCTGCCCGAGTTTGTGGAGTTCGAGGACTTCCAGAAGCTCGACCTGCGCGTGGGCACCGTGGTGAACGTGGAGCGCCATCCCGACGCGGACCGGCTGCTGCTGGTGCGCGTGGACATCGGCGAGGGCGAGCCGAGGCAGGTGGTGGCCGGGCTGGCCGAATTTTTCACCCCGGAAGACCTCGCCGGGCGGCAGGTGGTCATGGTGGCCAACCTCAAGCCGCGCAAGCTGCGCAAGCAGCTCTCCCAGGGCATGATCCTGGCCGTGAAGAAGGACGACGGCATGGAACTGCTTTCGGCGTCCGGGCCCGTGGCCCCGGGGGCCCGGGTCAGCTAGCACCGGGCGCCGCAGGCGGCGATCCGTCATAATCGGTGATCCGCTTCGCTGCCGCGAACGGCTCCGAGAACGGCTCCGGCCCTGGCATGTGCGTGCATGTGCTGCGGGAAGGAGCCGTTTTCGCGTCCTGCGTGCAGCAGCGAAACGATCCTGCCCGGAACGGCAAGCACCGCATGTGTGGTAAAAATCCCGCCGGATGGGGGCGCGTGGTGTGCCGAACAATCGGAGCGTTGTGCGCGCCCCTGCCGTGTTGGGCGATTATTCCTGGCCGGGGCAGGGGGCTGTTCGTTCCAGTTCAAGAAGGAATCCGTTGGCCTGGCTCTCCAGGACGAAGGATTCCAGTGCCTCGTAGAAATCCCGCCGCTCGGCGAGCACCTGCACGGACAGCGGAACATTGACCACTGGGGGCTCCAGGAGCACGAAGTCCCACTCGTCCAGCCCCGCCCGGGCGAGGCAGCCCGGCGTGGTGTGTCGGCTGATGATCACGGCATCGACCCTTCCGGCGGCGAGCATGCGCAGGTTGGAGGCCTGGTCGTTGGCCTCCACTCGCTGCACGTCCGTCCGTGCCAGCACGGACTCGAACTCCCCGTACCCATACCCCCTGATGGTGCCGACGGTTCGTCCGTGGAGATCCTCGGGCCCCGTTATCTCCCCGGCACGCGCGCGGCGCACGAGCAGATGGTCGGAGGTGGTCCACAGGGGCGTGGTGAAGAGGCAGTCCGAGCGCAGCTCCGGGGCCACGAACTTGGCGTTGTTCAGTGCGAAGGCCTGCACCTCGCCCGCCTCCAGGAGCATGTCGATGCGCTTGCGGGAGAGCACGCGCCGGACCACGGGAAACTCCGGATAC
>JBFWJM010000110.1:0-10037 GCA_050253205.1 Desulfovibrionaceae bacterium | reverse complement strand
CCATGGCCCCGGTGGGCGCGCTGGGCACCATGGCGCTGGCCGAATCCACCGAGGAAAAGCGCGACGGCTGGAAGTGGCGCGTGTTTTCCATCGGCGGGATGATCGGCCTGGCCTTCGGGTTCTTCTACGTGCTCCTGCCCGCCATATCGGGGCTGTTCTTCGAGGAGACCATCCGGCTCATTCCCATCCCCTGGATCGAGCTGACCCAGCACACCGAGGGCGTGCTGCCCGCCGTGGCCACGGGGTTGCAATTCGACCTGGGGCTCGTGTTCCTGGGCATGGTGCTGCCGTTCTGGGCGGTCATCGGCGGGCTCGTGGGGCTCATCGTCACCATCATCGCCAACCCGGTGCTCTACTCCATGGGCGTGCTCTACCGCTGGCACCCGGGCATGCAGACCGTGGAGACGGTCTTCGCCAACAACATCGACTTCTACATGAGCTTCGGCATCGGCCTGGGCCTGTCCATAGCGCTCATCGGCGTGTGGTCCGTGGCGCGGTCGTTCATGGGCAGGGCCGGAAACGGCGAGGCCGGGCCGGACTTCTCGGCCCTGTTTCGGGACAACAAGGAACGCGGCGACATCAACTTCTGGGTCTCCATCGCCATCTACGTGGGCTCCACCATGGCCTACGTGGGGCTGTGCACCGTGCTGGTGCCGAGCTTTCCGTGGATATTCTTCCTGCTCTACGGCTTTGTGTACACGCCCGTGGTCAGCTACATCACCGCGCGCATGGAGGGCGTGGCCGGGCAGTTCGTGAGCCTGCCCATGGTCCGGGAGTGGAGCTTCATCGCCGGGGCCAAGTTCTTCGGCTACCAGGGCATCGAGATCTGGTACGCGCCCATCCCCATCCACAACTACGGCGAGGCCACGGTGCAGTTCAGGCAGATCGAGCTCACGGGCACGAGCCTGCGCGGCATCATCAAGGCCGAGGTGGTGGTCTTCCCGGTGGTCATGATCGCCAGCCTGCTCTTCTCGCAGTTCCTCTGGCAGCTCGCGCCCATTCCCAGCGCGGACTACCCCTTCGCCCAGGAGCTCTGGCACCTCCAGGCGCTGAACACGCTGCTCATGCAGACCTCGACGCTGGAGGGCAACTCGCTCTTCTTCGAGGCGCTCTCCGGGGTTGTGGTGCTGGCGGGGCTGGGGTTCGGCCTGGTGACGTACGGCACGCTCTCGGTGCTCGGCCTGCCGGTGATGCTGGTCTATGGCGTGGTGCGCGGGCTGGGGCAGTCCACGCCCCACGGCATGATCCTGGAGGTGGCCGGGGCGCTGCTCGGGCGCTTGTACTTCCGGAAGAAGTTCGGCGCGCAGTGGCGGCACTACGCCCCGGTGCTGCTGGCGGGCTTCGCCTGCGGCATGGGGCTCATGGGCATGTTCTCCATGGGCTGCACGCTGATCCTCAAGAGCCTCGACCGGCTGGCGTACTGACGCCGTTCCGCGCTACCAGCCTTGATATCGGCCCCAATACCAACCTTCTCTTCCCGCCATGCGCAGGCCGCCCGCAAGCGGCGAGATGCGACGCCAGGCAACGGGGCTGGCTGCCGTTTTTCAGCGCCCCACGCTCGGTCCGGGGGCTGTTCAAAAATGATGGGATGCCAGGCGCAAGAACGGTTCCGGGCCGAAGCGGCCCTACGCGGGCAGCGGCCCTACGCGGGCAGCAATTGACACCTGTCATTTCACCCTCGGCAGACCGCCGTTTTTCAGCAGCCCCCGCTGCCCCCGTTCTCGACGGTGCACCACTGCGAATAGTACGCACACTGCCCGGCCATATCGCTGCCGAGGGGGCCAATCAGCGCGTTGAGCCCCCAGCCCGTCTTCATCCAGCCGCCGCGCGGCACGTGCGCCGCCTCGGGGTGGAGCGAATCGAGCAGGCGCGGCGAGACGGGCATGCGCCCGTGCTCCGTGACCAGGAAGCACGGCCGGGAGATGTCCAGCCCGCCGCCGTTCTCCTGGAGCAGCGCGCACCGGGGCGAGAGGAAGAGCGGCTGCGGGCCCACCTGCTCGCGCTCGGGAATCTGGCTCAGCAGGTGCCTCTTCTGCACGGTGGAGAGCAGCCGCAGGGGGTAGCCCCCGGGAGCCTCGGGCTCGGGGGTCAGCTCGGCCACCAGCCGTGCCCTGCCGTCCGGATGGGCGAAGACGCCGCCGCCGAACGGCACAGGATACGGCGGGGAGGGCACGTAGCTCCGCTCGCGGATGTCCTCCAGCTCGGTGGTCATGCGCCGGGCCTTGAGCGCGTCGCGCATGACCTCCTCCTCGGTGGGGAAGTCCATGGGCGGGTCGAGCCGCCGGGCCAGCTCCGCGATGATCTCGAAATTGGAGCGGCACTTGCCGCGCGGCTTGAAGACCTTGGCCGAGTGGTGCACGTAGCCGTGGGCCGAGCAGCGCACCAGATCTTCCGTCTCCAGCATGAGCGCGGGCGGGAAGACCACGTCCGAGGCCAGGGCCGTGTCGTTCCAGAAGGCCTCCACGGACACGGTGAACACACGCTCCAGGGCCTTCTTGAGCGACGGGGCGTCGGGCACCTGGTTCACGGCGTTGGTGCCGTCGATGTAGAAGAATTCGATGGGCGGGTCGGCCTCCATGATGGCCCGGCCGAGACGATGGAACGGCAGGGAGCGCGGCGCGGGCGCGGGGCGCTGGTGCCAGTCGTAGCGGATGTGCCCGAGGTCGCCCTGGCAGTAGTGCACGCCCCCGCCGGGGATGCCCACGTTGCCCGAGCACAGGGCCAGGGCGTCGATGAAGCGGACGTTCTCCCCGCCGTGGGCGTAGCGCTGGAGCCCCCGGCCGAAGAGCGTGGTGGTTGGGCCGTGCTGGTAGTGGTCGGCCAGGAGTTCGGCGTCCGCGCGGGAGACGCCGCAGGCCCCCAGCAATGCCTCCAGCCCGTGGCTCCCGGCCAGGGCCAGGAACGGCTCGAAGCCGTGGGCGCGCTCGCGCGCCAGGGTGGCCAGGGCCCCGCGCTCCCGCAGTATCTTGACGGCCGCCAGGGCCAGGAAGCGGTCCGTGCCCGGGCGGATGGTGATGATGTGGTCGGAGAAGGCGCGGTACCCGGGCTCCCCGGGGGTGATGGAGAGCACGCGCGCGCCGCGCTGCCGGGCCTGGGTCACGGCGCGGCCCATGAGCATGGACTGGGCGTCGAGGTTGCGGCCCCAGTTGACGATGGCGCGGGCGTTGGCCAGGTCCTCCATCATGGGCTGCATGACGACGCCGAAGTCGCGCTCCTGGGCCTCGATGCCGCCGTCGAGGCAGTAGTCCCCGGAAACCTCCGTGGCCCCCAGGCGGCCGAAAAACGCGGGCGAGGCCCGGAAGAGCACGCCGTAGGAGGCCACGTAGAAGACGTTGGCCATGCGCTCGGGCGTGGCGCGCAGGGCGTTGATCCTCCCGGCCACGAGGTCCAGGGCCTCATTCCATTCGGCAGGGCGGAACGAGCCGTTTTCCTTGATCATCGGTTCGAGGATGCGGTCGTCAGCACCAAGCCGCTCCATGAACCGGGCCGTCTTGCCGCAGAGGAAGCCCCTGGTCGCGGGGTGGTCCGGGTCGCCGGTGATGCGCACCGAGCCGTCGTCCTTCTCGGTGACGATGAGGGAGCAGCCATTGCCGCAGTGGCGGGTGCAGCAGGTGCGTGTGCGTTTCATGCGTGGTCCGGTGGGTGCCCGCCGGGGCGGGGTTGCGCGCGTGGCGTGTTGCCGTTTCGATCCCGAGTTGCGCCCTTGGCCGATTCCCTTGGCCTATTCCCTTGGCCGATCCCCTTATGGGCGAGCGCGGGCAGAAACGTAGCATCCTTTCGGGCCGGATGATTCCGCGCCGCGCGGTTTTACGCAAGCGGAACATGCGCCCGCCGCAAAAACGGATGCCCGAACCCGGGAAGGGGTCGGGATGGTGCCGAAATGATGGCACCCCGCGATGGCACCCCGCGATGGCACCCCGCGATGGCACCCCGCGATGGCACCCGGCTGGCGGCGGAGCGACGCCCGCCGGGGAAGCCCCGCCCGGGCCAGAACACGCTCCCGCCCCCCGCCTCGCACCGGGAGGTCCTGCTTGCGACAGGCAGGCGACGTACACAATGGAACGACGAGCGCATTGGAGCGACCTGCATAACGGAGCGACGAGCGCATTGGAGCGACCTGCATAATGGGCGACGGACGGCAGCAGGGGACGCCGGGCACCCCCCCGCCCCGGAAGGCGGCACGCCCCGAGCCAGGGCGATGCGCCAAGCGCGAAAGCGAGACGCAATGCGTCATGCGCGAAAGCGAGGGGCAATGCGCCACGGCGATAACAGACGGCGACCCGGAACGATCGCGACGCCGCAGCGGGAAGTACGAGCGGGCGGGGAGCCCCCCCCCGACGCTAGAGCACGCTCACGCCCACCCGGCCCTCGCACCGGGCGCAGCCGCCCGCACGGATCATTTGCCCCTCCTCCCACTGGACCACGGCCCCGGCCACGGCGGAGAGGAACTTGGGCAGGGCCTCGGCGGTCTTGGCCAGCTCGGCCTGGACCTTGGCGCGCGGCACCACGATGGCCGTGACCTCGCCCCGGGCGCGCAGGGTGAAGGGGCGCTTGATGTCGCCCAGCAGCGCCAGCCCGCCCAGGAACGAGCCCGGCCCGTAGGCCCGGACCACGGTTTCCCCGCCGTTCTCCGTGCGCGCCAGATCCGCCTCGCCGGAGACGATGTGGTAGGCGCGGTCGTCTGCCTCGCCCTGGCTGAACAGCTCGGCCCCGTCGCGGAATATCTTCCTGTCGCAGCCGAATGCGATGGCCTTGATGACGCCGATGGGCAGCTTGGCGAACACGGGCACCTGGCGCAGGGCCTCCACGTTGGCCTCGTATTCGCAGGTCTTTCCGGTGCTATTTTCCATGGACGAGCTCATACAACGCTCCCTTGCTGGCGATCAGCGTGTCGTAGGGTCCCTTTTCGATGATCTTTCCGGCCTTCATGACCACCACGGTGTCGTAGTCCACCAGGGTATCGAGCCTGTGGACCACGGCGATGACCGTGCTCACGCCGCGGTAGTTGCGCCGGAGCAGGTTCTGGATGCGCGCCTGGGAGGCGTTGTCCAGGGCGCTGGTGGCTTCGTCGAGCACCATGAGCGGCGGGCTCTTGAGGAAGGTCCGCGCCAGGGCGATCTTCTGGCGCTGGCCGCCGGAGAGGCGGTCGCCCATGGAGCCCACCTCGAACTCCAGGCCCATGGCCACCACGTCTTCCAGCACGCCCTCCTCGATGAGCAATTGCATGACCGACATGGCGATGCGGTCTTCCGCCCCGGCGGAGTCGGTCTTGGTGCGGCCGTAGAGGATGTTGTCCAGCAGGTTCCAGGCGGGCATGAAGACGTCCTGCCCGGGAACAAGGAAGACCCCGGGGTGCTCGGCCTCGGCGCGCTCCATGAACCCCTGCCGCGCGGCCACCACCCGGGCGCGCAGGCCGTCGTCGATGGCGGCGAGCTTGTGCGAGCCGGGGATGAAGTCGAGCGCCAGGCGCAGGAGCATGCGGCGGTCGTCGTCGGAGAGCTTGCCGTGCCCGGCGTCGAGCCTGCCGTAGAGCGCGGCGTAGTCCGCGTAGCGCTCGCCGGGGATGGGCGTGCGGTCGAGCATCTCGGCGTCGGGGCTCTCCATGCCGAGCACGTCCATGGTGGTGGAGACGATCTCCGCGCCCAGGCGTTGCAGGTCGTCGGTGAGCCCTGCCTGGTCGAGGAAGGAGCGGAAGAACTCCGTCTCGTGCAGGTTCCGCTCGCCGAATTCGCCGTTGGCGGGCACGCCGAGGATGATGTTGGAGAGCATGGACGAATAGTCGCTGAAGCGGTCGGGGGCGAAGAATTCCATATCCCCGGCAAGCTCCACGCTGAAGCGCTCGATGAAGGACTGCCTGGCGCTGATGACGTGGGCCACCAGTTCGGCGTGCTCCTCGGGCCGCAAGGTGGCGCGCATGCCGAAGCGCAGCACGTCCTGGAACAGCCCCACCTGCTGCACGGCCTGGATGAGCCTGTCGAGGTCGAGCCGCTCGCCCCCGGAACAGCGCCCGCCCTGCAAGGCCAGGGCCTCGCAGGAGTAGGCCAGATTCTCGGCCACGGTGCCGTCGAAGACAAAGGGATGCTGCGCCACCATGCCCAGGTTGTGGACCATGTCGCGCTTGGTGAGCTCGTTGAGCTCGAAGCCGTCGATGGTCACGGAGCCGGAGGTGTAGGGGTAGAGCTGGCTGATGACCAGGGCCAGGGTGGACTTGCCCGAGCCGGAAAAGCCCACCAGGGCCACGTGTTCGCCCGCGTCGATGGTCAGGTTGATGCGGTCGAGCAGCTTGATGTTGCCCTCCACCACGAAGGAGACGTCGCGCACCTCCACCCGGCCGGAGACGCGGTACGGGTCGCGCCCCACGGGCGCGTCCTCATACTCGCTGGCGCGGTCGAAGGTATTCATGACCTGGGCGTAGCGCACCTTGGTGTCCTGGAACATCTGGTAGAATTCCATGAGCTCCTTCCAGGGGTCGTAGACCTTCTCGTACGCCGAGAGGAAGGCCACCAGCGCGCCGAGGTCGAAGCGCCCGTGGATCGCCAGCCAGCCGCCCACCAGGAAGAGGATGAACGGGCCCATGGACTGGAACAGGTTGTTCACGAACTTCATGCCGAACTTGTAGATCCAGAGCCAGACGTTGGCCTTGTAGAGCTTGTCGCCCCAGACGTCGAACTTGCGGCCCTCCAGGAAGCGCGAGCCGTTGGCGTGGACCTCCTGGATGCCCGTGACGGACTCGCCCACCAGGCCGGAAATCTTGCGCGTGTGGTTGATGCGCTTCTGGTTCCAGTCGTTGAAGCGGCGCTGCACGCGCGGCAGCACGAGTATCTCCAGCGGGTACACCGCCAGGGAAACCAGCGCGAGCATGGGGTTCAGGTAGAACATGTACCCGGCCATGGCGAAGAAGGTGCCGATATTCACCGCCGGGACGGACACCGCCTGGCCCACGAAGGTGGCCAGCCCCTCCAGCTCCGCCGTGAGGGCCGAGACCACGAGCCCGGGCGAGGTCTTGCGGAAGAAGCCCATGGGCAGGGAGAGCACGTGCTCGAACAGGCGCACGCGCACCTCGCGCAGGGTCTTGTGGCCCAGCAGCCCCTGGAGCACGTTCATGGCGTACTTGAGCACCCCCGCCAGGAGCACCGCGCCGATGTACAACCCGCAGTAGAGGAACAGGGCGTGGATGTCCTTCATGCCGATGGCCACGTTGACGATGCGCTTTTGCATCTCCAGCGGGAAGACGCGCGCCACGATGGTGGCCAGCACGATGACCAGCAACACAAGCTGCAGCTTGGTGTTCGCGCCGAAGACCCAGGAATACAATGATCGTTTGGTGATGACCGCGGGCTTCTGCTTCATCGCTCCCCTCCCCCCGGCCCCATTGCGGCCAGGGCTCGGTCAGGGTCGTTACAATGGTCCATGCCCGGCACCCTAGCCTGAAACAGAAACAATGAAAAGCGAGAACAGGAACTTGCCACAAAGATGACGGCCATGGCATCCCCTTGGCACGGGCATCGCCCATGCGGGGAGCTGTTGAAACTTTCCCGCTTTGCGGGCATCAATTCATGAAACAAACACTTCGCCGGAGGCCGACATGGACAACCGCTTTTCCGCCCTCTACCGACACATAGCCAACGACCAGACCGCCCGCAGCGAATGGGCCCGCGCCCATAGCTGGACGGACACCCTCGCCCTGGTGGAGCGCTACGCGGCCCAGCTCGGCATCAATGTCTCCCGCGAGGAGATCGCCTCCGTGCTCTCGCCCTCGCGCGGGGAGCTCTCCGACGCCGAGCTGGAATGCGTGGTGGGCGGCAAGGGCGGCGGCAACGAGGACACCCAGGGCGGGGGCGGAGGCGACAGCGAGGACGAGTACAAGGCCGGGAACGAGAACTCCAACTACATGCGCGGCGGAACAGGGGACGACACCCTGGAGGGCGGCGGCGGAGGCGACACCCTGGGCGGCGACACCGGGGACGACTCCCTGGACGGCGGCTCCGGCGACGACTCCATGTGGGGCGGCCAGGACAGCGACACCATGCACGGCGGCTCCGGCGACGATTACATGGTGGGCGACGACGGCGGCTCCGTGGAATCCGGCGGCGACAACGACGGAGACGACTCCATGGACGGCGGCGCGGGCAACGACACCATGGGCGGCCAGGGCGGGGACGACACGCTCCTCGGCGGCGCGGGGCACGACAACATGTATGGCGGCGCGGGGGATGACGTGCTCGACGGCGGCTCCGGCAACGACACCCTTTCCGGCGGCTCCGGAAACGACACCCTGGACGGCGGCTCCGGAAACGACATCCTCGCCGGCGGCACCGGCAACGACCTGCTCACGGGCGGCTCCGGCGCGGACACCTTCGTCTTCGGCTCCAACTCCGGCAATGACACCATCACGGACTTCAGCGTGGGCGAGGACAAGTTCAGCTTCGGCGGCGGCGTGGAGCAGGGCGACCTCCACGTTTCCACGCAGGACGGCAACACCGTCATCACCTACGGCAACACCACCATCACCCTGGAGGGCGTGGAGATGAACGCCGAGCAGGTCTGGCAGCACGTGGAGAAGTAGGCCCTCACAAAATCGGCAAGCATTGTTGGAAGATTATCTGCCCGACGGAAATCAAAGGAGAACGCCATGAGCCTGCCCAAGAACGATGCACTGCGCCAACTGGCGCTCGACGCCGCTCTGCGCGAAGAGCTCTCTCGCCTCACCACCAGGCAGGAGCAGCGCGCGGCCATCCTGCGCCATGCCCGGGCCCGGGGCCTGGAACCCTCGGACGAGGAGATCGTGGCGGCGTTCCTGCCTCCGGAGGGGGCCCTCTCCGATGCCGAGCTGGAGTGCGTGGTGGGCGGCAAGGGCGGCAACAACGAGGACACCCAGGGCGGGGGCGGAGGCGAGCCCCAGGAAGACCCGCCCTCCCCGCACGACCACATGGTCGGCGGGGACGGCAACGATCACCAGGCGGGCGGCGACGGGAACGACACCATGGAGGGCGGTGGAGGAGACGACTCCATGGGCGGCCAGGCGGACAACGACTCCATGGACGGCGGTTCAGGCAACGACAGGATGTGGGGCGGCCAGGGCAGCGACACCATGCACGGCGGCTCCGGCGACGACCTCCTGATCGGCGACGACGGCGGCTCCGTGGAATCCGGCGGCGAGAACGACGGCGACGACTACCTGGACGGCGGCTCCGGCAACGACTCCATGGGCGGCCAGGGCGGGGACGACACGCTCCTCGGCGGTTCCGGCGACGACAGGCTGCATGGCGGCGCGGGGGATGACGTGCTCGACGGCGGCTCCGGAAACGACACCCTTTCCGGCGACTCCGGCGACGACATCCTCGACGGAGGCGCGGGCGACGACCTGCTCGCTGGCGGCGCCGGGGCGGACACCTTCGTCTTCGGCTCCCACGACGGCAACGACACCATCACGGGCTTCAGCGTGGGCGAGGACAGGTTCAGCTTCGGCAGCGGCGTGGAGCAGGACGACCTCACGGTTTCCACGCAGGACGGCAACACCGTCATCACTTACGGCAACACCACCATCACCCTGAACGGCGTGGAGATGAGCGCCGAGCAGGTCTGGGAACACGTGGAGAAGTAACGCCCGAGCCCGGCCCGGGGCTCGCGCCTTGACACCCGGGCCGGGAAAGGCAAGGTTGCGCCAGGAGATTCCCATGCGCAGCGCCCGCCCCCTCTTTCGCCTTCCCGCCCCGCGCCGTGCGGCCGTGCTCTTGGCCGTGGCGGCCCTGGCCCTCTGCGCGGGCTGCGCCGCACGCTACACCGACGAGAGCCTCGCCTTTGCCCCGCGCTTTTCCTACGTGGACGACTTCGAGCGCGAATCGGGCAGCTGGACCATCCGCTGGCTCCTCTTCCGCGACGTTGCCGACCCCGACGCCGGGGAGCTGGCGCTCGTGCTGCTCACACAACTGCCCCCGAGAACCCAGGCCGCCATGCAGGTGGCGCGCGGCACCTCGGTGGAGACCTTCGACCGCGCATCCTTCGACGAATTTCTGGACGCGCCCGTGGACTACACC
>JBFWJM010000109.1:0-10045 GCA_050253205.1 Desulfovibrionaceae bacterium | reverse complement strand
AGCGCGTCACCTTGGGGTCAGCCCCGGTGACCATGGGCGAGGTCTCGGTCATGCCGTAGCCCACGGAGTAGGGGAAGCCGCCCGCCCGCAGGAACTGCTCCACCTCCGTGGCCAGGGGCGCGCCGCCGATGCACACGCATTTGAGGTTGCCGCCGAGCGCCTCCTCCAGCTTGCGGCAGGCCGCCTTGCAGAGCAGCTCGTTGGCCGCGCCGAGCTTGCGGATGTTGCGCATGAACGCGGAGCCCTTGAATTTCGGGGCCACGCGGTTCTTGTAGATCTTCTCGATGATCAGCGGGACCATGAGCACGAAGGTGGGCTTCACCTCCTGCATGGCCGGGAGCAGGGTGCGCGGGGTGGGGGGCTTCTTGAGGTAGAACACGGCGGAGCCGAAGAACACCGGGATCACCAGCCCGAGGGTACATTCGTAGGTGTGGGCCAGGGGCAGCATGGAGACCATGCGTTCCTCGGGGGTGAAGGAGACGAGCTCCGCCGTCACGGCCGCGTCGTAGACGATGTTCTTGTGGCTCAGGATCACGCCCTTGGAGTGGCCCGTGGTGCCGGAGGTGTAGATGATGGCGGCGGTGTCGTCCTCCTCCACCTCGGGCGCGAGGATGCCCCGGTAGCGCCGGGCCTGCTCCATGAGCCGCTCCAGCCTGGCGCGCCCGGCGATGACCGTCTCGCGCAGGCGGTCCAGCGGTTCGCTGCCTGTGAGCAGCTCCAGGTCGTCCATGCGCACGATGGTCTGGAGGTCGGAGTGCTGGTCCGGGTCCACCTTGGCCAGGAGCTTGTCCGAGGCGACGAGCGCCTTGGCCTCCGAGTGGGTGATGATGTGCGAGATGGCGGACTCGTGGAATTCCTGGAGGATGGGCACGGCCACCGCGCCGAGGATGGCGGTGGCGAAATAGGCGATGCCCCAGTTGGGCATGTTCTCCCCGAGGATGGCGACCTTGTCGCCCTTGCCGATGCCGCGCTCGTGGAGCATGGCTGCCACGCCCCGCACGCGCTGGCCGAACTCGCGGTAGGTCATGGCCTCCTCGCCCGCGAAGCCGAAGGCGGGCCGGTCCGCGTGCCGGGAGACGGTGCGCTCGAAGGCTGCTGGCAGGGTCAGTCGGGGCAGGGTTTTCATGCGTCCTCTCCGGTGGTGGTTTCCCGCGCTTCGGCGGGCGCGCCGAGCAGCGCGCGGGCGAAGTCGCGCCCGTCAAAGGGGCGCAGGTCCTCCATCTTCTCTCCCAGGCCCACGAAGGTGATGGGCAGCTGGAAGCCCATGGTCACGGCCACGACCACGCCGCCCTTGGCGGTGCCGTCGAGCTTGGTGAGCACGATCTCGTCCACGCCCACGGCCTCGTGGAAGAGCTTGGTCTGGGAGAGGGCGTTCTGGCCGGTGGTGGCGTCGATGACGA
Organism: Desulfovibrionaceae bacterium; assembly: GCA_050253205.1. Lineage (GTDB taxonomy): Bacteria > Desulfobacterota > Desulfovibrionia > Desulfovibrionales > Desulfovibrionaceae > JAHJKV01. The sequence continues at coordinate 8,645 of JBFWJM010000109.1, read as the reverse complement.
GCACGGAGCGGTGCGGCGCGCCCTCGTGCTTCTTGCCCACCACGCGCTTGATCTTGGTCAGCTCCTCCATGAGGTTGGTCTGGGTGTGGAGCCGCCCGGCGGTGTCGAGCAGGAGCAGGTCGTAGCCCTCGGCCAGGGCCTTGTCCATGGCCTCGTAGGCCACGGAGGCCGGGTCCGCGCCCGGGCCCTTGGAGTAGAACCCCGCGCCCACGCGCCCGGCCCAGACCTGGAGCTGCTCGATGGCCGCGGCGCGGAAGGTGTCCCCTGCGGCGATGAGCACCTTGCGCCCCTGGGCCATGGCCCGGTAGGCGAGCTTGGCGATGGTGGTGGTCTTGCCCACGCCGTTGACGCCGATCATCATCACCACCTCGGGCGGGTTCACGGCGCTGATGCGCTTGCGCGGCTTGAAAATCTCGTCCAGCTCGGCGGCCAGCACCTCGCGGAAGCCCTCGGCGCGGGTCACGCCCATCTTGCGGGCGCGGTCCTTGAGCCGGTTCACCAGCTCCATGGTGGGCTCGAAGCCCACGTCCGCCATGATCAGGATCTCCTCCAGCTCCTCCCAGAAGCCGTCGTCCAGCTCGCCCCGCTCGGAGACCAGCGAGTCGATGCGCCGGGTGATCTGCTCCTTGGTCTTGGCCACGCCCTCGGTGAGCTTGAGGAACAGGCGGTCGCGTTCGTCCTCCTCGTCCTCCAGGTCGAGCGCCAGGGCCAGGCGGTATTGCAGCTCGCTCTTGAACTCGGCCACGCGCACGTAGCCCATGGCGTCGAGCCATTTGCCGAACTCGGCGGTGAAGCGCCGGGCCTCGTCCTCCGGGGCCTCCAGGGCCGTGAAGAGGAAGACCAGCCGCTCGTCCAGCTCGGGCCCGGCCTCGTCCATGCCGCCGAGGATCACGTCGAGCCACTGGGAGAGGCGGGGCTCGGCCTGGCGCAGGGCCAGGGTCAGCTCGTCGCGCCAGGGGGCGCCGGGGCTTGCTTTGGGTGCTACGTCAGTCCCGGCGTCGGGCGTCGCATTGGGCGTCGCATTGGGCGTCGCATCGGGCGTCGCATCGGGCGCTGCGGGGGCGGCTGCCGAGTGAGCGCTCCCTTGCGAGGTTTCCCCGGGCAGCTCCCGCGCCTCGGCCTGTTGCGGCGCGTCGTCCGCGCCTTTCCATATCTTCTTTATTTTCGAAAAGAATCCCATTGCTGGTCCTTGTTTCCGTGCGGCCCGTGGGCCCGGTGGTTTCCCCGCTCCGGCGGCCGGGCGCAAGGGCGTTTCCCCGCCCGTCCGAGCCGCGTTCGCGGAGGCTCGTTTGTAGCCTACCCGGCCGAACCGTGCAAGCGGTTGACCCGGCCGGGCGGGCGGTATACACCGCGCCCAAGGAGTGCTGTCATGACACGAATTCGCGTGAAGGATGCCCTGGGCGCCACCGCGCCGCGAGAGGGCGTGGTGATCCGGGGCTGGGTCCGCTCCAAGCGGGATTCCAAGGGATTCTCCTTCCTGGAGATCAACGACGGCTCCTGCCTGGCCAACGTGCAGGCCGTGCTCGACCATACCGAGGACGTGCTGCCCGCGCTGGAACTCGCCGGGACGGGCGCGGCCGTGGTCGTGGCGGGCGACCTGGTGGAGAGCCCCGGCAAGGGCCAGAGCTACGAGATCAAGGGGCGCTCGCTGCTCGTCTACGGCGAGGCCGACCCCGAGACCTACCCCCTCCAGAAGAAGCGCCACTCGGACGAGTTTTTGCGCTCCATCGCCCATCTGCGCACCCGGACCAACAAGTTCGGGGCCATGTTCCGCATCCGGGCGGAGCTGGCCCAGGGGGTCCACCGCTACTTCCGCGCGCGCGGCTTCCACAACGTGCACACGCCGATCCTCACCGGGTCCGACTGCGAGGGCGCGGGGGAGATGTTCCGCGTCACGGCGCTGGAGCCCGGGGCCGTGAACCTGGAGGACGACTTCTTCGGCAGGCGCGCGGCGCTCACGGTCTCCGGGCAGTTGGAGGCCGAGCTCATGGCCCTGGCCCTGGGGGCGGTGTACACCTTCGGCCCCACCTTCCGCGCGGAGAACTCCAACACCCCGCGCCACGCCGCCGAGTTCTGGATGATCGAGCCCGAGGTGGCCTTCAACGACCTCGACGACAACATGGACCTGGCAGAGGACATGACCAAGGGCCTCGTGGCCCACGTGCTCGACCACTGCGCGGCGGACGTGGAGCTCTTCGCCAAATGGGTGGACAAGGACCTCATGCCCACCCTGGAAAACCTGCTGGCCCATCCCTTCGAGCGCGTGCCCTACACGGACGCCATCGCCCTGCTGGAGCAGTCCGGCAAATCCTTCGAGTATCCCGTTTCCTGGGGCATGGACCTGCAAACCGAGCACGAGCGCTGGCTCTGCGAGGAGCGCTTCCAGCGCCCGGTGGTGGTGTACGACTACCCCGCCTCGCTCAAGCCGTTCTACATGCGCCTCAATGACGACGAACGCACCGTGGGGGCCATGGACCTGCTGGTGCCGCGCATCGGCGAGCTCATCGGCGGCTCCCAGCGCGAGGAGCGGCTCGACGTGCTCACCCGGCGCATGGAGGCCCAGGGGCTGAACAAGGACGACTACTGGTGGTACCTGGAGACGCGCCGCTTCGGCACGGCCCCGCACTCGGGGTTCGGCATGGGCTTCGAGCGGCTGCTCATGCTCGTCACCGGGGTGACCAACATCCGCGACGTGATCCCCTTCCCGCGCACGCCCAAGCATTTGGATTTCTAGGCCCGCCTGCCTGAAACGACTACGCCCCCGAACGACAACGCCCCGGAGCCACTGCCCGGGGCGTTTTTCGTCGTCTTGCGGTGCGCAGCAAGGCTGGACGGGGCGCTGGATGATGGGGAGCGAGGTCAGCTGGGCAGCGGCACGCGCAGCCCCCTGGAGCCCACGAGCACCTTCACGAGCCTGGCGGGCTCCAGCACCACGAGCAGCTCCTGGCCTTCGCCGTGCTCCTCGGGCTTGACGATGCAGTCAATGTAGTTCTCGGGCGAGTCGAGGATGCTGTGGCCCTTGTCGATGCGGTTCAGGCGCACCTCGGGAATCTCGCCCAGGGCGTCCACCACGAGGCCCACGTTGGTTTCTCCCGCCTTCATGATCACCACCGGGCGCTCTGCGCCGTCCCGAACCTCGGGGAGGTGCAGCTGGGAGCGGATGTCCAGCACGGGCAGCAGGCGGTCGTCGTGCATGATCTTGCCCACCACGAAGTCGTGCATACCCGGGATGTCCGATATGCCGTCGGAGTTGATGGCCTCCAGCACCTTGTCCGCGCGGATGCCGAGCCAGCGGTCGCCGATGTAGAAGGTGGCCACCTCGATGCACTCGCCGTCGCGGATGCGCGAGTGGTTCACGCCCATGCCCGCCTGCCGGCGCCGTGCGGCCCTCGCGGGCCGTTCGCGCACCTCGGCCAGGGGCACGAACACCAGGCCGACAACGTCGTTCGCGTAGCCGTCCTCGGTTTTGTATTCGCGGTAGCCCGCGCTCGTCTGCGCGCCCACGGCGTAGTAGTGGCCCTCGAAGGCGATGATCCTGGAGGCGCCCCGGCCCCTGGGCAGGGAGAGGAGCGAGCCGTCCACCTCCAGGTGGGAACCCGGGGCGAAGCGCGGGTCCGTGGAGCTGATGACGCGCCCCTTGCGGTCCGCGAAGATGCCGAAGCACCCGGCCGCCACCTCGCCTTCGTCGTTGCGGGGCAGGGAGTCGCGCAGCATCTCCGCGAACTGCGGCTCGCTGTCGAAGACGATGCCGATGCCGCCCACGGCCCGGCCCGAGCGCCCAGGGGCGGTGATGGCCGCGCCGTAAATGTAGGTGTGGCGGCCGTCGTAGAGCGGGGTGGCCGCGAAGGGAGAGACGCAGTAGTCCTGCGTGCTCTTGAGCCCCAGGGTGCGGTGGACCCACTCCTCGCCCAGCGCGCTGCCCGCCAGGTGCGCCTCCGCCGGGTTGGAGACGGCCAGGATGCGGCCGCCCGCGTCGTAGACGAAGAGGTTGGTATAGACGGTGTACAGGCCGTTGATGCAGGCCAGGACGGCGGCCATGGCGTCGCGGTCCAGGGTCGAGACGGTCGGCTTGGCCAGAATCTCCCGGAAGGCGGAGGTCAGGGCCCACCAGCGGCAGTCGTTGGCGCGCTCGTAGAGGTTGCGGTCCATGATGTCCACGGCCAGGGCGGCCTGGAACTGCACGTCGCTCAGGATGCCGTTGACCACGGTCTCGTGCAGGTTGCCTATGGACTGCTCGAAGACCATCTTGGTCCGCGCGCCCGCGTCGGAGATGTTCCAGAGCAGTACCTTGCTCTGGCCGTCGTTTTCGCGGACGTTGCCGTTCCAGACCGTGCGCTCCAGTTCGAGCTGGATCTGGTCGGCCTGCACGGGAATGGACCGCAGGGCCTCGGAAAAGAGCCTCGGGTCGCTCATGACCGCGTCGAGGATGGCCTCGTCCACCCGGGGGTCGCCGCCGCGCTGGCGCTTGGTGAAGGCGTGCTCGATGGGCAGCATGGCGTGCCCGAGCCAGCCGAGGCCGAAGTAGCCCTGGTAGCCCTTGGTGGCGCAGGTCTTGGCCAGGTAGTCCCGCCCGGCAAAGTCCACCACCTCGTAGCCTTTGTCTTTGTCCACGATCTGCATGCGCGCGCCGAGCGGCACATGGTAGGCGTTGCTGCTGGCGATGACCCTGCCTTCGCGGTCGAGCAGGGTGATGACCGAGCGGTCCCCCTCGCTGCGCAGGTTTCGGAACACGCCCTCCATCTCGTTGCCGAAGCGGAAGCAGAGGCAGAGCACGCCCAGGGCAGGGGCACCGTGCTCGTTATTCTCGCAAACGCGGTAGGCGTAGACCAGCGGCTCGCGCTCTCCGGGGAGCAGGTCCGTGGGCCGGAAGGTTTCCACGTATTCGGCCCGGGTGGTCAGCGCCTCCTCCAGGAGCGGGTCCGAGGAACGGGCCACGGCGTTGCCCTGGTCGAGCTGGGCGAGCACGTTGCCCCTGGTGTCCAGCGGGATGATGTTGCTGTAGACGGAATACTTGGCCACGTATTCCTCGAAGCGCCGGATAATGGCGTCCTGGTGCGCGGCCAGGGCTGCCCGCAGGGCGGGGGCCCCGGCGTCCTCCTCCGGCATCCCGCGCAGCCGCTCCGCCAGGGGCCCGGCCTCCCGCAGAAATTTGCGGATGTCGTCGTCAGTGGCCAGGAAGCCGATGTCCGCCGTGCGCTCGAAGAGGTTGCGGATGACGATGTCCACCGCCACCTGCGCCTTGCTGGCGATTTCCTGGGTGGTGGTCTTGAGCGTTTCCAGGCCGAGCTGGGAGAGCAGTTCGGCCGTGAGCCGGAGGAAGCCGCTGCGCGTGCCGGTCATGTCCGTTCCCGTGCCGCTCATCTGCCCGAGGATGGTCAGCAGGTCCCACTGGCTGCCGAGGTTGTGCAGCTCCTCCCGGTAGCCTTCCACGTCGCTCATGTGGTTGATGAGGCCCAGGAGACACCGTGGTATTTTTACATCTTTGTAATATACTTCATCCTGCATGCTGCGCCTCTCGGTCGAAATGGATGATATTGTCATTTATAACACCATGTGACGGGAAAGAAAGCAACAATATTATTGTGCAATGATCATGAGGTGTAAGCAGTTTGAGGAGCACGCTTGGTTGGATTCAGCGTACGTTTTGTGGCGCACCGAGAGCGATGCGGAACGAGTCGTTTTCCGTGCGTTAAAGAAAAAAGACCCGAAACGGGTCTCATTTTAGAGGTCTTGCGGGGGTGTTTTGGTCTTTTCGTCAGGAAGATTTGAGGAAGCGGTAGTATTGGTCCATCTGGTACACGGCGGCCAGGGGATTGTGCGCGAGCATGCGGTCTTTCACTGCCAGCACCGTGACGGGAGCCTCGGCGAAGCGGATGAACAGCGAGTCGTGCCCCACGCAGAGGCCGAGCAATACATTGAGGTCCACCTGCGCCGCATTGGCCGCCAAGGCCTGGAACACGGGGTTGCACATGGTTTCCGACTCGCCCGAGGGGTCCACCTGGTCCTCCCGGGCAATGCCCAGCTCGGATTTGGGCACGGCCCCGGCCTTGCACATGAACGAGGCCACCTCGAAGCCCATGTCCGCGAAGTAGCGGTGCACCGCGCCACCCTCGGCGCGCAGCCCCCCGCAAAAGGCCAGGCCCAGGCGCTTGCATCCCAATCGACGGGCGAATTCCACGATCTCCAGGATGCGCGGCTTGATGGGATGCACGTGGGCGTAGCCCTTGTCGCGGTCGCCGTAGCCCGCCGCCTCCTGGAGGGACGACTCCCTGGCCATGGCCAGCAGGGCAGGGTCCGCCTTGATCTCCTCCAGGGCCCTGGCGGCCAGGTCGCGGTGGCGCACGCTGGGGCAGCCAGCCGGGGCCTCGCCTTTTCCGTTGCGGCAAAACCGCTCCGCCCACTCGAAGGGACACAGGGCACATTGGGCGATGTCGTTTCCGGCGTCGGGCTTGGACATGGAGATACCTCGCTGTTCGGGTTCGCGGCGCAGGGGGGAACAGGGTAGCGCAACAGATAGCGAAACAAGGTAGCGCAATGGCGTCCGCTTGCCCAGACATTGAGAAAAGGGGGCCGGGCGGAGGAGGAACCGCCCGGCCTGATGCTTCCGGGAGGGCAGGGCCCTCCCGCGAGTCGGAACCCGGCCCGGGCCGCGTGCGGGGGATGGAAGCGGCCCGGGCGGGAATGGCGCGTGGTCAGCGCAGGGGGTTGAAAGCCTCGGCGGGCACGTCGTGCCGCAGGTCCACCTCGTGCACGTCGTGCAGCCGTTCCAGCTCCTTGATGAGCTGGGAGAGCCGAAGGTCCTCGTCCACCATGAGCAGCATGACGGAGCGGGAGCCGTCCTCCACGGGGCCGCAGAGGATGCCTTCGAGGTTGAACGCACGGCGCGAGAAGAGCCCCGTGATGTGGCTCATCACGCCGGGGTGGTTGTTCACGTTGAGCTGGATCACCGGGCTAGGCATGGGTCTCGCCTCCGATCATTTCGCGGTTGGCGGCGCCGGGAGGCACCATGGGGTAGACGTTCTCGGTTTCGTGGATGGGCGCGGCCACCACGCAGGGCCCCTGCACGCGCATGGCCTCGGCGAGCATGTCCGCCGGGTCGCCGGTGCGGCCCAGGTCGAAGGACTGGATGCCGAAGGCCCGGGCCAGGGCCGCGAAGTCCGGCACGGCCTCGAAGCGCACGGCGTTGTACCGCCCGCCGTAGAAGAGCTCCTGCTGCTGGCGCACGAGGCCCAGGTGGCCGTTCTCGAAGATGACCACCGTGACGTTGGCCCCGAGCTCGCGCAGGGTGGCCAGCTCCTGGATGTTCATCATGATGGAGCCGTCGCCCGAGACGCAGAGCACGTGCTTGTCCGGCCGGGCCACGGCCGCGCCGATGGCCGCCGGGAGGCCGAAGCCCATGGTCCCCAGCCCGCCGGAGGTCAGCAGCCTGCGCGGGCGGCGGAAGGGATAGTGCTGCGCCACCCACATCTGGTGCTGGCCCACGTCCGTGGCCACGATGTCGTCCTCGTCCATGTGCCGGGCGAGCTCGGCGATGAGGCAGCGGGGGTGGCGCGGGTCGCCCTCGGGGCAGCGCCGCTCGGGGTTCAGGGCGCGCAGTTCGTCCAGCCGGGATATCCAGGCCTTGCGGTCGTTGTCCTCAACCAGGGGCAGGAGCTGGCGCAGCAGGTCGCAGGCGTCGCCGGTGATGGAGATGTTGCTGGAGCGCAGCTTGTCGATCTCGGAGCGGTCCACGTCCACGTGGGCGATGGTGGCCTGGGGGCAGAATTCGCGGACCTTGCCCGTGGCGCGGTCATCGAAGCGCACGCCGATGGCGATGATCAGGTCGGTCTCCTCCATGAGCAGGTTGGTGGCGCGCTGGCCGTGCATGCCGAGCATGCCGAGGGAGAGCGGGTCGTCCGAGGGGAAGGCCCCGATGCCCATGAGCGTGTGGGTCACGGGCAGGGAGTTCTTGCGCACCAGCAGGCGCAGGTCCTCGGTGCAGCCCGAGGCGATGATCCCGCCGCCCACGTAGAGCACCGGGCGCTCGGCCTGGCGGATCATCTGGGCCAGGCGGGCCACCTGGGAGGGGTCGCAGGCGGGCAGGGGTGCGGCTTCGCCCGGTTCGGGCCAGGCGTCGAACTCGATCTCCCCGGTCTGCACGTCCTTGGGGATATCCACGGCCACGGGCCCGGGGCGGCCGGAGGCGGCGATGGCGAAGGCCTCGGGCAGCACGTCGAGCAGCTCCGCCGTCTCGCGGACCAGGAAATTGTGCTTGGTGATGGGCAGGGTCAGCCCGTACATGTCCACTTCCTGGAAGGCGTCCGTGCCCATCATGGCGGTGGGCACCTGCCCGGTGATGGCCACCAGCGGCACGGAGTCGAGCTTGGCGTCGGCGATGGCCGTGAGCAGGTTGGTGGCCCCGGGGCCGGAAGTGCCCATGCACACGGCCGGGCGGCCTGTGACGCGGGCGGCACCCTGGGCCAGAAAGCCCGCGCCCTGCTCGTGCCGGGTGAGGATGTGGCGCATGCGGCTCTGGCCCATGGCGTCGTACAGCGGCAGGTTGCCCCCGCCGGGAATGCCCGCCACGGTGTCGATGCCCTGGCGGAGCACGAGCTCGGTGATGATCTGCGATCCGGTCCGTGTCATCTGGTCCTCCTGTGGTCTCC
>JBFWJM010000108.1:0-10088 GCA_050253205.1 Desulfovibrionaceae bacterium | reverse complement strand
AGGGCGTGCACGTCGTTCATGCGCAGGTAGAAACTTTTGAGGTCCTCGTCCTTGAAGTAGCGCGGGTACATGTCGTGAAACCGCTTCACCGTGAACTTGCCCACCCCGAGGAATATCTCGCGGGTGCTGTCGCCCGCCTGGCCGGAGACGATCTCGGCCATCTGCTGGAACACCTGGTCCGGGTAGCTCGCGGTGGGCAGGAACACGGGGTTGCCAAGCTCTTCCTGCATCGACTTGTACACGGCGTCGCCGTAGGTCTTGGCGACGTACTCCTGCATGAGCTTGGGCAGCACGCCCTTCATCTCGCCCTCGGAGGCGCGCAGCCTGCTCGCCCCGGACTCCTTGCCGGAAAACTGCATGGACACGGCAAGCAGCTGCTGGGAGAGCTCCGCCAGGTCGCGCGTGGCGGCGGCGGTCTGGCCCGCGCCCTCGTCGGCCTCGGCGGCCACCTGGGCGATGCTCTCTATGGACTGGTTGATCTCCTCGGCTGCGGCGGACTGCTCCTCGGCGGCGGTGGCGATCTGCGCCGCACGGTTCACCATGTCCTCGATGGCCTGCATGATCACCTGCAGGGCCTCGCCGGCTTTGTTGGCCATCTCCGTGGACTGGTCCACCTGCTTGCCCGTCTCCTCCATGGAATGCATGGCCAGCTTGGAGCGCTCCTGGATGGTCTTGATGGCCACCTCGACCTCCTTGGTGGCCACCATGGTCTTCTCCGCGAGCTTGCGGACCTCGTCCGCCACCACGGCAAAGCCGCGCCCGGCCTCGCCCGCGCGGGCGGCCTCGATGGCGGCATTCAGCGCCAGGAGGTTGGTCTGGTCTGCTATATCGTTGATGACACTGATGATCTTGCCGATCTGCACGGACTGGGAATCGAGCTGGCCGACCATGTTGGCGAGCTTGTCTGCGGATTCCGAAACGCCGTGGATGGCGTTCACGGCCTGGCCGACCATGGCCACACCCTCTCGGGCGGAGTCGTTGGCCTCCCCGGCGGCCATGGACGTGGCCGAGGCGTTCCGGGCCACCTCCAGCACGGTGGCGGTCATCTCCTCCATGGCCGTGGCCACGGTGTCGGTCTGCTGCTTCTGGCGCTGGGCCCCGTTGGCCTGCTCGTCGGCCGAAGCGGAAAGCTCCTCCGAGGCGGAGGCCACCCGCTCGGCCAGTTCGCGGACCTCCTCGCCCGTGCTGGCCACCTCCTCCTGCTGCCTGGCCATGCGGCGCTGCTGCTCCACCACGGTGTGCAGGTCGATGATGGAGAGCACCGCGCCCTGCACGTCGCCCTCCTGGCCCACGATGCAACTGCCGAAGATGCGCAGGTCGGCCTGCTTGCCGCCCGAGAGTGTGAACTCGCCCGTGCGGTCCATGCAGGTTTCCTTGTGGGTCAGCACGTCGGCCGCCACGGACCCCGACTCCGTTCCCCAGAGGACCTGGCTGTCCGTGAAGCCGATGATCTGGGTCATGGGCTTGTCCACAAGCTGGGTCACGGCCGGGGTGGCCAGGAGCACGCGGCGGTTCTTGTCCACCACGAGCACGGGGTTGCAGAGTGATTTCAGGGCGTTTTCAGCAAATATGCGCTTTGTGTCCTGGGTGGAAAACGTCTTGGCGAGTTCGGCGAGGGGCCCGCCCTGCCCGGCCAGCAGGGTTGTGTCTCCGGTTTTGGCGAACTGCTCGGCGGCCTCGGCCGCGCGGGCCGCACCCGCCCCTGCCCAGCGAACGCCGAGCAGGGCCGCCAGGGCCCCGGCGAGCGCGCCGACAGCCGGGGCGGCGAGGGTTCCGAGAGGCAGCGCCAGCACTGCGCCAACCGCCGCAACCACTGCGGCGGCAACTCCCACAACCACGACCCGGATATTCATGACGCGACCTTTCCCCGAAGCTCCCATGTGCTGCTCCCCGCGCGATCCCTCACGCGACTTGATCCTTGCTCGTCATCGACTCTACAGTTTTTTTAGTCTGTTTGAGCCGCAAAGGCAACATTGGAAAAGACATTCTCACAGCGTGCGGCGCTTGCGGGCCCGGCGCTCCTCGCGGAGGATGCGAAAACGCCGGATCAACCGCAGCGACACGAGATACGTCAGCACGGCCGCCGGAATGCCGAAGATGACCCCGCCCGCGCACATGACCAGGAACACGTCCCAGCCCGTCTCGATGAGCTGCATCATCTCCAGCTTCTTGGGGTCGAAGTGCACGCCCTCGATCCGCAGCACGGCGTTGCCGATGCAGAAAAGGAAGGTGTAGAACGGCACCATGGTGGCCAGGTTGGAGTAGCAGGTGGCCAGCCAGGCCGAGAGCTTGTTCGTCCGGAAGACGAACGCCAGGGCGATGATGGTGAAGGTCTGGAAGGGGATGATGGGCAACGCGCCCACGAAGACCCCCAGGGCGAGGCCCAGGGCGATGTTGTGCGGGCTGGCGTTCTGGCGGATGATGCGCAGGTACCAGTAGCGGGCCGAGCGCTTGAACCGCTCCCAGCGCCCATGCTTGCAGTACGCACCGGACGGCATGCGGGCTCCTAGTGTTGTGTCCGCAATCGGCATGCGGCGCTTGCCTGGCCCGGCAACGCCGCGCCGAAACGTCTGTTCATGGAAACACGCTCCGAAAACATGATCCAAAGGCGTTAGTCGAGGATGTCGAACCTGGAAAAGGTCATCACAAACCCCGCACGGCCCTGGGTGGCGGAGCGCAGGTCCGTGGAAAAGCCGAACAGCCGCCCGAGGGGAGCCAGGGCGTGCACGGCCTTGACCCCGGCCCGGTCGAGCATGTTCTCGATCTTCGCGCCCTTGCTGCCGAGCAGGCCCACGGCCTCGCCGATGAACTCCTCGGGAACCGTGACGTCCACGGACATGATGGGCTCAAGCAGCCTCGGCCCGGCGTCGGCCAGGGCAGCCTTGAGCGCCATGGCGGCGGCCATGCGGTACCCGGCCGGGGAGGACTCGCCCTCGCGGCGGGTGAGCGCGGCCACGCGCACGCGCACGTCCTGCACGGGGTAGCCCTTGAGCACGCCGGACTGGAGGCCGTCCGCCACGCCCTCGCGCGCGGCCTCGACCCAGGCCTCGGGCCACTGGTCGGGGTCGATCTCGAAGATGATGTCGTTGCCCTTTTCCCTGTCCCTCGGTTCCACGGACAGGCGCACGCAGCCGTAGTGCATGTCCTCGCCCAGCTCGCGGTGGAACACGCCCTCCCCCGCGCCCTGGCGGGTGACGGTTTCGCGGTAGACCACCTGCGGCTTGCCCGTGCGCGGCTCCAGTTTGTACTCCCGGCGCATGCGCTCCAGGATGACCTCCAGGTGCAGCTCGCCCATGCCCGAAAGGATGACCTGCTGGGTGGCTTCGTCGCGCTCCAGGGTCAGGGTCGGGTCTTCGAGCAGATATTTCTCCAGCACCTCGTCCAGCTTGTCGGATTCGTCCGAGGTGCGCGGCTCGATGGCCAGGGAGATGACGGGCTTGTAGCCTTCGATGCGCTCCAGGAGGATGGGCTCGGATTGCAGGCAGAGGGTGTCGCCCGTCTTGGCGTACTTCATGCCCGCGGCGGCCACCAGGTCGCCCGCCACGGCCTCGTCGAGCTTTTCCTTGCGCCCGGCGTGCAGGCGGAACAGCCGCGCCACGCGCTCGGGCTGCCGCTGGGTGATGTTCCAGACCGTATCTCCGGCCTTGATGCGCCCGGAATACAGGCGCATGAGCACCTGCTTGCGGCCCTCGTCCATGAACACCTTGAACGCCAGGGCCGAGAGAGGCTTGCCCGGCGAGGGCTCGAAGAATTTGCGCTCCCCGGTTTCGGGGTCCAGGCCCGTGGCCGGGGGAACCTCCACCGGGCTGGGCAGATAGTCGCAGACCGCGTCGATGACGGGCTGCACGCCGATGTTCTTGAGCGCGGAGCCCGCCAGCACCGGCACCGCCTTGCCCGCGATGGTCGCGCGGCGGATGGCGGCCTTTATGGAGGCCTTGGTGGCGGCGGCGTCGCGTTCCCCGCCGCCGAGATACCATTCGCAGAACTCGTCGTCGGCGTCGGCCAGGGTGTCGAGCATGCGCTCGCGCCAGGGTTCCAGTCGTTCCATGTCGGCAGCGCAGAGGGGCTCGCGCCGGACGTCCGCCCCGGAGCTCCCGGCGTCGAAGGTCAGCCGCTCCAGGGTGATGAGGTCGAAGACGCCCGCGAGCTCGCGGCCCTCGCCGTCGGGCACCTGCACGGGCAGCGGGTTCGCCCCGAGCCGCTCGACCATGGAGTCGAGCACGGCGGAGTAGTTTGCGCCCAGGCGGTCGAGCTTGTTCACGAAGGCGATCTTGGGCACGCGGTAGGCCTCGGACTGCCTCCAGACCGTCTCGGACTGGGGTTCCACCCCGGAGACCCCGCAGAACACGCCCACGGCTCCGTCGAGCACGCGCAGGCTGCGCTGGACCTCGATGGTGAAGTCCACGTGGCCGGGAGTGTCGATGATGTTGATGGTCTTCTCGCCCCAGGTGCAGGTGGTCAGCGCCGAGGTGATGGTGATGCCGCGCTCCTGCTCCTCGGGCATCCAGTCCATGGTGGCCGTGCCCTCGTGCACCTCGCCCATGCGGTGGATCTTGCCGGAATAGAAGAGGATGCGCTCGGTGAGCGTGGTCTTGCCCGCGTCGATGTGGGCGATGATGCCGATGTTGCGCAGCTTGTCGATGTATTTGCCGAAGGCGCCCTTGGTGCTCATATGGCTCCGTTGTCCTGCGGCCCGCCCGGTCCGCCCCAGGCGTGGCGCTTGATGCGAAAATGATCCGCCGTGAGGCCCGCATGAAGCCAGCAGCCCTCCTGCCCGGCGGCCAGGGTCAGTCCCTGGTGTTCGGACGCGGCCACCAGGCGGCCCTGCGGAACGACCACCCCGTGGAAGCCGATTGCGAGAAAGTCATCGAATGTTCCGCTGACATACCGGGCATTGACCGGCAGCGCCGCACCGGAAAGGGGCGGTTGCTCCGACTCGCCCATGACCAACAGCCCGGCGTCGGAATGGGCGAAGGCGAGCGCGTCGAGGTCGGGATCCGGGCCGGCTCCTGGAGTTCCATCAAGCCAGACGCCCACGGAGCGAGGATGCGGCGCGCGCCAGGAGGAGCAGGAGCGCGAGGAGCCGTCCAGGGCCTCCCCCAGCACCACGTTGCTACACTCCGTGCCCGCAAGCAGCGAGGCCAGGTGGGCCGAGAGCTCGGCGGAGAGCAGCAGCGCATCCTCCACGCCAGCCAGCTCCAGGGCCGTAAGCACCGGGGCGGCCGGGGGCTCCCCGCCGCAGCACACCGCCAGCACCTCGCCCACGCCCAGCGCCCGGGCGGGCACCAGGGCCGCGAGCAGCGCGGCGGGCCCAACGGAAGGGGTGAAAAACACCGCGCAGGCCGCGCGAGGGCGCTTCGACGTGCGGGAGACGAACCCCTGCCGCCAGCGGCGCACGACCAGCTCCTCCGAGGCGCGGCACGGGCCGAACCACTCCCAGAGCCGGGCGATGCAGGTCTTGAGCAGGGCGCGGCGTTGGTCCGGCACCTCGGCGTAGGCCTCGGCGAAGCGCTCGTCGGGAATGAGCGCGGATTCAAAACGCTCCCGGACCAGCCCGGAAATGCCACCCTCGTCCATGGTCAGCCGCTCCTTGGCCCTAGAGCCAGTCTTTGAGCCATTGCAGCCAGCCGCCGTGGACCCGGGCCCGCTCCTGCTCCGAGAGGGTCTTCTGGTATTCGAAGTAGGCGTATTGCGCCCTGTTGCGGGCGTATTCCTGGAGGTCGGTAATGTCCGCGAAGTTTTCCACCACGAATTTGTAGCGGTTCCAGGCGGGACCATACTTCTGGGTGCGGTAGAAGAAGTCCGCTATGTAGACCTCGTGCTCGCACTGGATGCGCCGACTCTTCAGGATGTTCTCCTGGGCCTGCCGGGCGAATTCCGTGTCCGGGTAGGCGTCCACCACCCGGGTGAAGTACTCGATGGCCTCGCTGATGTTCTCCTGGCGCAGGTCCAGGGAGCGGAACATGCGGTAGTTGGAGAGGCCCACCTGGTAGAGCACGTAGGGGGTCTGCTCGTGGCGCGGGTGCAGAACCTCGAACTCCTTGTAGGCGTCTGCGGCCAGCGCGTATTGCTCGTCGAGGAAATACGCGTCGCCCAGGCCGATCTCCGCGCGCTCGGTATACGGGCTGAAGGGGTAGCGGTCCTTGATCTTGACGAAGTACTCGGCGGCGTCGGCGTAGTTCTTGTCGCGCATGGCGTCCACCCCGGCCTCGTAGAGCTCCTGGGCGGTGTCTTCCGGCGGCGGCAGGAAGTAGTAGTCGATGAGGCTGCAACCGGAAAGGCCCGCCACGAGCACCGCCGCGAGAACGAGAAGACGGATCGCTTTAATCATCCAGCTGTTCCAGGTAGGAGAAGGCGGCCGTGGCTGCCGTGGCACCGTCGCCCACGGCGGTGGCCACCTGGCGGCACTGCTTGGAGCGGATGTCCCCGGCGGCGAAGATGCCCGGCACGTTGGTGTGCATCTCCACGTCCGTGATGACGCCGTTGGCGTCCTTTTCCACGGATTCGGGCACGTATTCCATATTCGGGGAGAAGCCCACGAAGATGAACACGCCGTCCACGGGGAGGTCCTCGTTGCCGCCGTCCTTGCAGCGGCACAGGGTCACGGAGGTCACGCCGCTCGCGTCGCCGTTGATGGATTTGACCTCGCAGCTGCGCATCACGTCGATGAGCGGATTGGTGAAGCACTTGTCCTGGTAGCACTGGGTGCCCCGGAACTCGTCGCGCCGATGGATGAGGTGGAGCTTCTTGACCAGCTTGGCCAGGTACAGCGACTCCTCCAGGGCGGAGTTGCCCCCGCCCACCACGGCCACGGTCTTGCCGCGATAGAAGTTGCCGTCGCACAGGGCACAGTACGACACGCCTCGGCCCAGGAACTCCCGCTCCCCGGGCACGCCCAGGGATTTGTAGCGCGCGCCGCTGGCCAGGATCACGACCTTGGCCTCGAACCATTCGTCCCCGGCGAGCACCTGGTGGCGCTTGCCTGCGGGCCTGATCTCGCGGACCTCCTCGGAGCGCTTGACCAGCGGGTAGTCCGCGAGCTGCGCCTCGAACTTGTCGGCAAGTTCGTAGCCCTTGAGCCCGCCGGGAAAGCCCGGGTAGTTCTCGATCTCCTCGGTCATGAGCACCTGCCCGCCCGGGGAGAGCTTCTCCAGCATCAGGGTCGAGGCGCCGGAGCGCAAAAGATAGAGGGCGGCCGTCATTCCAGCCGGGCCGCCCCCAATGATGATGGCGTCGTAGGATTTCATGAACCCTTAGACCTTTTTGCTGATCATTTCCTTGATGGACGACTTGGACACGGCACCGGTGGTCTGGTCCACGACTTCGCCGTTGTTGAAGAGGATCAGGGTCGGAATGGCACGGATGCCGTACTTGCTGGGCGACGCGGAGTTCTCGTCCACGTTCATCTTGCAGATCTTGACCTTGCCCTCGTACTCCTCGGAGAGCTCGTCGATAACCGGACCCATGGCACGGCAGGGGCCGCACCAGGGTGCCCAGAAATCGACCAGCACGGGGATATCGCTTTTCAGGACCTGTTCTTCAAACATGGCATCGGTGACTTGCAGGGCCATCTCAAACTCCTTTGTTTTCTTGGGCTCCGTACGGACGCGTCGGCACCCGGCAACACGGATGAAAACGCTATTTAGTCATTGGTAGACGAGCGATAGACAATAGTAACGCCCCGAAGCGGTGTCAAGCGAACTCGGACCGACACTTCGGCGGGCAGACCATATTCCCTCCTGGGCGCGAGGTCCAGTCGTCGGGCACCTTCCTGCCGCGCGGCACTGCCTCAAGCGAGAGGTCGTGGCCGTACCCCAGGCGCGCAAGCAGCCGCCCGGCATGGGCGCACATGGCGGCGTTGTCCGTGCACAGGGCGAGCCCGGGCAGCACCAGCTCCAGCCCCTGCCTGGCCGCCAGCGCGGCCATGGCCTCGCGGACCATGGAATTGGCCGCCACGCCCCCGGCAACCACCAGGGCCTTGATGCCTGGCCCCCCGGCTTCGGCCACGCGCGCCAGGGCGCGCTCCACCTTGATGCGCAGGGTGTCGGCCACGGCCCAGTTGAACGCCGCGCAGACCCGCGCCAAGTCGGCCCGGGCCTCCCGCTCCAGGGCCTGCGGCCCGGCCATGGCCGGGAGGATGAGCCAGGGGTGCGCGTCCACGTGGTTGACCACCGCCGTCTTCAACCCGCTGAAGGAGAAGTCCAGGGAGTCGTTGTCGATGAACGCGCGGGGAAAGATCGTCGTATCCGGCTCCAGCCCCGCGTCCAGGTGCTCGCGCGCCAGCTCGTCGATGAGCCGCCCGCCCGGGTACGGCAGGTTGATGCGCTTGGCGGCCTTGTCGAAGGCCTCGCCCGCCGCGTCGTCCAGGGTCCGGCCCAGGACCTCGATGTCCGCCGGGGAGCGCATCAGGCAGGTCTGGGTGTGCCCGCCGGAGACGAGCAGCCCCAGCGCCGGAAAGACCAGCTCCCGCTCCAGGCCCGGAGCCAGCAGGTGGGCGTGCAGATGGTTCACCCCCACGAGCCGCGCACCGCAGGAGAGCGCCAACCCCTTGGCGAAGCTCACGCCCACCAGCAGCGCGCCCAGCAGACCGGGCCCGCGCGCCACGGCCACGGCCTCGATCTGCTCCGGGTGAATGCCCGTTTCCTCCAACAGCTCGCGGAACAGGGCCGGCAGCAGGCGCAGGTGCTCGCGCGAGGCCAGCTCCGGCACCACCCCGCCGAAGAGCGCGTGCAGGTCGACCTGGGTGGCCAGCCTTTCGGCCACGAGGCCGCCGCCATCCACCAGGGCGACGCCGGTTTCGTCGCAGGAGGTCTCGATGCCGAGGACGAGCGTCACGCCAGGCCGTGCTTCCTGTAGATGTCGAGGCAGAGCTGGACGTCCTTCTTCGAGCCGATGAACAGCGGCACGCGCTGGTGCAGGTGTTCGGGCTGGATGTCCAGGATGCGCTTGGTGCCGTCCGTGGCCATGCCGCCCGCCTGCTCCACGATCATGGACATGGGCGCGGCCTCGCAGGTGAGGCGCAGCTTGCCGCTGGGCTTGGAGGGGTCGCGGTGGTCGGCCGGGTACATGAAGATGCCGCCGTAGATGAGGCTTCGGTGGAAGTCCGCCACCAGGGAGCCGATGTAGCGGGCGCTGTAGGGCTTGCCGATGGGGCTCGCCGAGGACTTGAGCAGTTCCACGATCTCGCGGGTGGCGTCGTCCCAGTAGCTCCAGTAGCCCTCGTTGACGGAATAGATCTTGGCCTGCTCGGGAATCTGGATGTTGGGGTGCGAGAGCAGGAACTCGCCCACCGAGGGATCGTAGGTGAAGCCGTGCACGCCCTCCCCCGTGGTCAGCACGAGCATGGTGGAGGAGCCGTACATGATGTACCCGGCGGCCACCTGCTCGCTGCCGCGCTGGAGCCAGTCGGAGCTCACGAGGTCCTGGTCCGCCGGGCTCTTGCGCCGCAGGATGGAGAAGATGGTCCCGATGTTGACGTTCACGTCGATGTTCGAGGAGCCGTCCAGGGGATCGAAGATGAGAAAATACTCTCCGGTGGGGTAGCCGCGCGGAATCTCAATGATGTCCGCGTTCTCCTCCGAGGCCATGCCGCAGAGCACCCCCGCCCGCGAGAGGCGGTGGATGAGGATGGAGTTGGCGTATTCGTCGAGCTTCTTGACCTTCTCGCCCTGGACGTTCACGTCGCCAGTGAAGCCGAGCACGTCCACGAGGCCCGCCTTGCTGACCTCGCGGTGGATGATCTTGGCGGACATGATCAGCTCGTTGAGGAGCATGGTGAAGCGGCCAGTGGCCCGCACCTGGGACTGGCTGTAGAGCAGATGTTCTGTAACGGTGATCTGTTGCTGGGGCACGCAAACCTCCCTTCGCGCGCCCGGATCGAAGCGGCGCGCCGTTCTATGCGCCGGAAGACCTTACCACATCCGGGCGGCGTGTGCCAATCAGAAGAAGCCGCCGTCCTCGGGCTGGTCCGCCACGGTGGCGTAGATGTAGGGCTCCTGGCCCACGTAGCGCACGAGCCAGACGTATTCCTGGTCGCCGATCTCCTCGCGACCGTACACGTCGTTCTCGATGATCTCGGCCCAGGGCTG
>JBFWJM010000107.1:0-10092 GCA_050253205.1 Desulfovibrionaceae bacterium | reverse complement strand
CTGCGCGGGCGGCGTCATGGAGCACTGCCAGCCCCGAAGGCAGGCACCTTCAGCGGCCATGCTCCATACCCCCGGGCCGCTCAAAAGTGGTGGGATGCCAGGCGCGGGGACGGGGTGCAGACCCGAAGTGGACTCTTCTGTCCACGAGGGGTTGCAGCACTCCCCGCATACCAACGGCATAAGATCTTCCACGGCTCGATGACTCGCCTGGAATTCACTTAACGCCGCAGACCGCCGCTTTTGAGCGGCCCGGTCAGCGGCCTGGAGGTTGGTTGATGGAAGCCACGGACCAGCTGGAACCATCCCAGACCAGCAGGTTCTCGCGGCAATAGTCCTGGGGAATCTCGAACAACCGATCCAGGTCCAGGCCTTGGAGGGCGCTGAGCACGCAGCGGATGAGCCCGGCGTGGGCCACGGCCAGCACGTGGCCATGGTGTTCGGCGCGGGCCATGACGTCCAGCGCGCGGACCGCTCTGGCCTGCACGTCCTCGAAGCTCTCGCCCCCCGGGGTGCGGTAGGTGGGCAGCGCGTCGCCTCGGCGTTCGTATTCACCGGGAAAGCGTGCGCGCACCTCGTCCACGGTGAGGCCCTCCCAGGAGCCGAGGGCTATCTCCCGCAGGCCGGGCAGCTCCACGGGCACGGGCGCGGGGCGGGCCTGCTGGGCGGCGAGCACGGCGCGGGCCGTGGCCGCGCAGCGGGAGAGGGGCGAGCAATACGCGGCGCTGAAGGGGGTGTTGGCGAGGGCCCGCCCGGCCTCGTCGGCCTGGGTGCGCCCGGTTTCGTCCAGGGGCACGTCGCGCTGGCCGATGAATCGGCGCGGGGAAACCTGGACCACCTGGGCGTGGCGCAGCAGGTGGAGGAGAAAGCCCTCCTCGGGCGGGGGTGCGGTGGTGAAGGGGCAGGAGGGCATCCGCCTTCCTTACCCCAGGAGGCTTTTTCCCACAAGGTGGTCCCACGCCGCCATTGCGCAGTGGACAGCGCCGAGCAGTTCCTCGCGGCCCGTGCCGTCCCTCGCCTGGATGGAGAGCCCGTGCAGGAAGGTGGCGTAATACTGGGCCAGGGCCTCCAGGTCGGCCCCGGGGGGCACGTCTCCCTCGGCCTCCCCACGCCGCATGCGCGCCAGCAGGTGGCCGGGGGTTTGCAGGCGGATGGCGCGCAGGAAGTCGCGGGCATCCTCCCCGCCGCCGCGCGAGGCGTGCACCGCGCCGAGGACGATGAGGCAGCCGGGGGGATTCTCCTCGGCGCAGAAGGTTTCCACGGCGTCCGTGAGCATGGCCTCCACGGATTCGCGCGCCGTGGGTTGCTCGGCCAGGGCGCGCATGGTCGTGGTCCCGGCGGTGGTGCGGTAGAGCTCCACCACCTCGTGGAAGAGCCGCTCCTTGGAGCCGAAGGCCGCGTAGAAGCTCGGGGCGGAGATGGAGCCCATGGCCCGTTGCAGGTCCGCCAGGGTCGCGCCCTCGTAGCCCCTGCTCCAGAAGAGCTCCAGCGCGGCCTCCAGGGCCCGGTCGCGGTCGAAGCTCCGGGGCCTGCCGGGCCCTGCCCGGCCCGTCATCGTGCCAGTTATCGGGCCTGCGTTTTGATCCGCTTTTCGGCCCGATGCCTGGCCCGATGCCTGGCCCGACTTCCGAATAGCCCCGCTGCCGCTTCCCTCTTCCGGATCAGCCATACGCGCTCCTTTCTGTAGCAAGTAATACAAAAACATTGACACGGCAACGCGTGATCCGTAGAACCCGTTTTTATAGTGAATGCTAAAAAATAGAAAAAGGAAGGAAACGTGGAATATCAAGCGACGTCAGCGGCAGTGGATGCGGACGCCGAAGCCCGGCGCAAGCGGGCGGTGCTGGCGGCGGTGTGCCTGGCCGCGCTGGTGCTGCCGCTCAGCTTCGCCGGGGCCGTGGTGGCCCTGCCCGCCATCGCCCGGGACCTGGGCGGCGGGCCCGTGGCCCTGGGCTGGGTGGTCAACGGGTTCATGCTCAGCTTCGGCAGTTGCCTCATGGGTGCCGGCTCCCTGGCGGACAGGCACGGCCGACGGCGGGTGTTCGTCCTCGGGGTCGGGCTCTTCGCCCTGGCCTCGCTGTGCATCGGCCTCTCGCCCGACCTGCTCACCGTGAACCTGCTCCGCGCGGCGCAGGGCGTGGGCGCGGCGGGGGCGCTTGCGGGGGGCTCCGCCGTGCTTGCCCAGGAGTATGAAGGCCCGGGCCGGGCGCGCGCCTTCGGCCTGCTGGGCACGACCTTCGGTGTGGGCCTGGCGCTGGGCCCGGTGCTCACCGGGCTGCTGGTGGAGGGGCTGGGCTGGAGGGCGGTGTTCCTCTCCGGCACGCTCCTCGGGGCGCTGGCCCTCTGCTTCGGCCCCCGGCGCATGCGCGAGAGCAGGGACCCGCAGGCGGACAGGACGGACTGGCCGGGCATCGCCTCCTTCACCCTCGCATTGCTGGCGCTGACCTACGGCGTGCTCCAGGCACCGGAGACGGGCTGGGCAAGCACGGAAACGCTCCTGGCCCTCAGCCTTGCCGCGGCCGGGGCCTGGGCATTCGTCCAGTTGGAGAAGCGCCACCCCAGGCCCATGCTCGACCTCTCCCTGTTCCGCTATCCGCTGTTTCTCGGCGTGCAGGTGCTGCCCATGGCCACCTGCTTCTGCTACGTGGTCCTGCTGGTGGTCCTGCCCATCCGGTTCATCGGCATCGAAGGCTGGAGCGAGACGAGCGCGGGGCTGATGATGTTCTCGCTCTCCGCGCCCATGCTCGCGGTGCCCTTGCTGGCCGCGCGCCTGGCGGACCGCTTCGCGCCGCACGCGCTCTCGGGGGCGGGGCTTCTCGTGGCGGCGGCGGGGCTCGCGGGCCTGGCCTTTCTGGGGCCGGGGGCGCCGCCCGTGCTCCTGGCGGGGTGCATGTTCACGGCCGGGCTCGGCGCGGCCGTGCCCTGGGGGCTCATGGACGGCCTTTCGGTGAGCGTGGTCCCGCGCGAGCGGGCGGGCATGGCCACGGGCATCTTCAGCACCACGAGGGTTGCCGGCGAGGGGGTCTCCATCGCCGTGGCGGGCGCGCTGCTGGCGCTGTTCTCCTCTCGTGGGCTGGAGCGGCTGACGGCGGGCGGCCCTGAACGGGAAATCCTGGCCAGGGCCGCCCAACGCCTGGCGTCGGGCGATTTGGAGCGGACCGCCGGGCTGCTGCCGGAGGTGGCCCGAGAGGCGCTGGTGCGGGCATACGCGTACGCCTTCCAGGACCTGCTGCTGCTCCTGTGCGCGCTCACGGTGGCGAGCGCCGCACTCATCGTGATGCTGTTCCGGCGTTCGGGCGCGGCCCGGGCGGGCTAGCCTTCCACGACCATGCCAGCGGCCAGGCGCGCGCCCATCACGAAGGCCCGCCCGCAGTCCTCCTCGAAGTGGGCGGCGCGGTAGCGGGCCTTCTCGTGCTTGTCGAAACCTGTCTCGTACTTGTCGTAGTCGTTGTACTGGGTGGTGTTGCAGGCCAGCACCAGCTCGCAGGAGCCGAAGTGCCGCGCCAGGTTTGCGCGGGTGCGCTCGAAGGTGGCGTTGTAGCCCCAGGTTTCCAGCATCTCGGCGGGGATGTTCATGGTGTAGACCAGGCCCGTGGGGATGCGCCGGGGGAAGTGCGGGCGGTCGTAGTCCGCATAATTGAGGAACGGGAACTGCAACCGCTCGATAAAGGCTCGGGCGCAGGCGGTCTCGGCCCCGTAGTACACGGGCGTGCCCAGGATCAGGGCGTCCGCCCCGGCGGCGCGTTCCAGCACGGGGGAGAGGTCGTCCTTCAGGGCACATACGCCTGTCTGCTTTCTGTCGTGCCGCTTGCAGGAAAAACAACTGGAGCAGCCCTTGAAGTCCAGGGAATAGAGGTGCACCAGTTCGGTTTCAGCCCCGGCCTCGGCCGCGCCGCGCAGGGCGTGTTCGAGCATGGTGGCGGTGTTCCATTTTTTTCTCGGGCTGGCGTTGAAGGCCATGACGCGCATGGGGGCTCCTTGTGGTTTGGCGGGTTGAGTTTGATACATCGAAATGTTTCGAATTGACTGGAACGACGAAGGCTCATTCGCCGAGCAGGGCGCGCAGCTCCCCGGCGGCGTCGCGGTCGATCCAGCAGAGCATGTCCTTGCCGTCGCGGCGCATGTGGATGAGCCCGGCGCTGCGCAGTTCCTTGAAGTGATGGCAGATGGTGGACGGGGCCAGGCCGAGCTTGTCCGCGTAGTAGCACTGGCAGTTCTGGTATTCCTCGGCGGAGCGGCGGGCCACCTGTTCGCTCCAGCAGGCCGAGAGCCCGCGATAGATGCTCAGGCGGTGCGGGTTGGCCAGGGCCTTGAACATGCGCGCCAGGCGGTCCAGGTCTTGGCCTGGTTTCTGGCCCGGGCCCGGGGCCGAGGCTGGAGCTGGAGCTGGAGCTGGAGCCGGGGATGCCGCCGAAGTGGGCGGGGCGTCGCCATTTGTCTTTTCATGCTTCGACATGTCTCGAAGCCTATGTCCGGTTCCGGCGTGTGTCAACCCCGGCAGGAGGACGAGGAAGGCGCGGGGCAAAGCCCTACACAAAATAGGGCATGGCCGGAGCGCAGGCCGGGACGAGCCGGAGCGTAGCCTGCCCATACGCCGAGGCCGCCTGACAGGGGCTGCGGAAGTCGCGCCGCCGAGCGGATGAACTGGCCGAGCGGGTGAACTGGTCGGGAACGCCGATGCCGGGCCCGCAGGGGCACGGAGCGGAGCATCGCCAGCCGGGTCGGACAAAGGGATGGCGGATGGTTATGGGCAAGGGCACGGGGTGGAACGAGGATTCGGCGGCCCTCTCCATGGCCTGGCGCGAGAACCCACAGGACGCGGCGCTGGGTGGACGGCCTGGCGCAATGCGAGGCCCCCCGGCAACCCGGTCAGTCTGAAACGGCGCTGGTCGACTCTTCCCGCCCGGGGATCAAACCTCCCCTGTTTCGGCTCCGGCCTCCAGCAGCTCGCGCATGCGCCGCCCCACCCGCTCGGGGGTGAAGCGGGCCATCTCCCGCCGGGCATTGGCCGCCAGCGCGCCGCCGTCGCGCAGGTTTCTCGCCGCGCGCATGGCCCGGGCCAGATCGCGCGGGTCCACCTCGGCCCAGGTCATCTCGGTGGTGAAGAGCGGATAGACATCCGCCATCTCCCGCGACACCGGGGCAAGCCGACAGGGCACTGGGAAGCTGTTGGCCGCGTTCATGTAGTGCATGTTGCCCGAGTGGGCCGTGGCCGCCACGGGTTTGCCCTGGCTCATGGCGTCGGTCAGCGGCAGGCCCCAGCCCTCGCAGTGGTGCGCGCTGACGTAGGCGTGGCAGAGGCGGTGCAGCGCGGTCATCTCCCCGGGGGCCAGGGTGGTGTCTATGGCCAGGACCCCGGGCAGGGACGAAAGGTCCCAGCCCTTGCGGTACTGCTTGACCACCAGGGCGGCGGAGGGGTCGTCACCAAAGGCCCAGCGGAAGGTGGCCAGCAGGGTTTTGAGGTTCTTGCGCGGGTTCACGGAATCCACCACCGTGTAGAACAGGAACCGCCCGAGCACCGGGGCGAGCAGCCCGCGCACGGCGGCCAGTTCCTCCGGGTTCGGCTCGGGCGGGGCCACCACATGGGGCACCACGGCCACGCGGGTGAACCCGGCCCGGCGGAGGGCCGCCTCGCAAAACGGCGAGCAGGTCCATATCTCGTCCACCAGCTTGAGGTTCGCGGCAAAGGACTCGGGCAGCAGGTCCGTCTCCCAGACACAGTAGGCGATGGTCCGCCTGCCTTTGCCGTGGCGCGCGAGCAGCGCCGGGTAGTGGTAGGGATCGTCGTGGAGGAGGAGCACATCCGCCTCCCCGGGGCGGGCGGCCAGGCGCACTCCGGCCCCGGCCAGGGCGGCCATGTTCGCCTCCCCCGCCGTGCGGTGGCTCACGTATTCGCTCAGATGGTAATGAACGGCGCGTTGCATGAAACTCCCCACATGCTCATCGGCGTTTCGGCGTGTCTCCTTCACCCCCCGACAAAAATCCCCGTCCTTCGGCACGTTGCGCGCCGGGAAAGTTGGGCGTAGGGTGCGCCCATGAAGGTGGAACTGTTCAAGGTCAACATCCGCCAGAAGGTGTTGGTGGCCATCATGGTCTTCCTGCTCGGGCTCGGGGCCATGTCGTACATCTCCTATTCCAACCTTCGGGAGATCGAGCAGAAGATCACCCTGGTGGAGATCGCCGACGACCTCTCGAACATCGTACTTGAGATCCGCCGCACGGAAAAGAACCTCCTGCTCTACGGCAAGGAGGCCAGCCTGGCGGACAACCGCCGCTACATCGAAACCGCCCTGGAGCTGCTGGACAGCATCAGCGAGGTGCTCAGCCAGCCGAGCGTGGAGCGAGAGCTGGGCGACCTGCGCCAGTTCATCCGCTCCTACGGCGACACCATCAAGCGCATCGAGAACGACACGGAGCGCAACGAGCTGGAGCGGGCCTCCCTGGTGGAGCGGCTGCGAGAGTCGGGCAAGCTGCTCATGGAGCAGTCCCAGGCCTTCGCCAGGTACGAGCGGGCGGACATCCTGCGCATCAACCAGCGGCTGCGCGAAAACCTCGTCTACTCCGCGGCCGTCCTCGTGGCCCTGGGGCTCGGGGCGTTCCTGTTCGTCACCTTCAAGATCGTGGTGCCGCTGCGCGTCATCGAGCAGACCACCTCCAGCATCGCCAAGGGCGACTTCCAGCCCATGCCCGTCTGGAACACCAACGACGAGATACAGCGGGTCATGGAGGCGCTGAACCACATGGTGGCCGAGCTGGACAAGCGCCGCGACCAGCTCGTGCAGGCGCAGAAGCTCTCGTCCATAGGCACGCTGGCCTCGGGCATCGCCCACCAGCTCAACAACCCGCTGAACAACATCTCCACCTCCTGCCAGATACTCATGGAGGAAAGCCGCGACGAGAGCGAGCTGGCAGCGCGCATGCTCTCCAACATAGAGCAGGAGACGCTGCGCGCCAGGGACATCGTGCGCGGGCTGCTGGAGTTCTCGCGGCAGTCGGAGTTCTCCCTGGGCAGCTATCCCCTCTCCCAGGTGGTCAGCCGGGCCGTGCGGCTCACCTCCAGCCAGGTGCCCCCCGGCATAGAGACCGTGGTGGAAGTCCCCGGCAACCTCGTGGTGGCGCTCGACTTCCAGCGCATCCAGGAGGCGCTCATCAACCTGATCCTCAACGCGGTGCAGGCCATCGGCGAGCAGCCGGGCGAGGTGCGCATCACGGCCCGGGCCGACGCGCTCCAGCACACCGTGCAGCTCACCGTGAGCGACACGGGCTGCGGCATCTCCGAGGAGAACCGCGCGCGCATCTTCGACCCCTTCTTCAGCACCAAGGACGTGGGCCTGGGCACGGGCCTCGGCCTGTTCGTGGTCTACGGCATCATCAAGCAACACAACGGCCGCATCTGGGTGGAGAGCGAGCCCGGCCAGGGCACGGCCTTCCACATCGAGCTGCCCCTGGAGCAGTTCGACCCGGAGGCCCCGGAAACTGCCGAGGGCAACACCGCGCGGCCCGGGCGGGAGGCCGCCGCATGAGCCCCGGCGCGAGGGAGCCCGACCACCTCCTCGTGGTGGAGGACGAGACCATCGCCAGGGAGAACCTGGAGATGATCCTCGCCAAGGAGGGCTACCGGGTGACCGCCGTGGGCGACGGCAGGCAGGCCATCTCCGAGCTGGACGCCCGCGACTTCGACCTCGTGCTCACGGACCTGAACCTCCCCGGCGTGGGCGGCTTGGACATCCTGCACCACGTGCGCAGCCATCGGCCCGACACCGAGGTGCTCGTCATCACCGGGTACGCCACCGTGGACTCCGCCGTGGAGGCCATGCGCAAGGGGGCATACTTCTACGTGCCCAAGCCCTACAAGCTCGACGCCCTGCGGGTGCTCGTGGCCAAGGCATTGGAGAAGCGCCACCTCAAGCGCGAGGTCCGCGCCCTGCGCGAGCGCGTCTGCGAGGGCGACCTGCCCCACATCATCGGCTCCGGCCCGGCCATGACCACGCTCAAGGAAACCCTCCGCCAGGTGGCCCCAGTGGACTCCACGGTGCTGCTCCTGGGAGAGACGGGCACGGGCAAGGAGCTGGCCGCGCGCGCCCTGCACCACCTGAGCAGCCGGGGGCGCGAGCGCTTCCTGGCCGTGAACTGCGCGGCCTTCAGCGAGGAGCTGCTGGCCAACGAGCTCTTCGGCCATGAGCGCGAGGCCTTCACCGGGGCGGGGAAGATGAAGAAGGGACTCATCGAAACCGCCAACCGGGGCACCTTCTTCCTGGACGAGATCGGCGACATGCCGCTGGGCATGCAGGCCAAGCTGCTGCGCGTGCTGGAAAACAGGACGGTGATCCGCGTGGGCGGAACTGAGGAGGTTCCCGTGGACGTGCGCTTCGTTGCGGCCACGAACAAGGACCTCAAGAGCGAGGTGGAGGCCGGGGCCTTCCGCAGGGACCTCTACTTCCGGCTCAACGTCATCACCCTGCCCCTGCCCGCCCTGGCGGACAGGCGGGAAGACATCCCGCTGTTGTGCAACTACTTCATGCAGCGCTACGCCAGGAGGCTGGAGCGGCCCGTGAAGGAATTCTCCGAGGACGCGCTGCGCGCGCTGGCGGCCTACCCCTTCCCGGGCAACGTGCGCGAGCTGGAGAACATCGTGGAGCGGGCCGTGGTGCTCTGCGCCGGGCAGACCATCAAGCCCGCGCACCTGCCGCCGGACATCGCGGACTCCGAGCACCGGCTCATGCGCTCGGGGTTCGAGCGGCTGGTGAGCCTCAAGGAGCACGAGCGGGACTACATCGCCTGGGTGCTGGAGCAGTGCGGCGGCAACAAGACCCACGCCGCCGAGATTCTGGAGGTGGACCGGGCGACCCTCTGGCGCAAGCTCAAGCGGCTCGACCTGGAGGGCTGACCCTCCTCTCCACCTCCGCCCGCTCCCCCTGCCCCCCCTGTCATGTACGGCGGACGACGCTCCGCCTCGGCCCACGCTGATATCCAGACTGCCCCACAGGCGGCCTGTTTTGTTTGGGGCGCATGAACCGCCTTCCACTGCTCAACGGCTCGCCAGGAATGCACTTACACCTGGGGCGGTCGATTTTCGCCAAGTTCCCTTGGCAGCAGCACCTGTTCCACCACTTCGTCCAGGGTGGAGGCAAAGACCGTCTCCACGGCGTCGCGCACTTCGGGGGCCATGCGCAGGACCTCGCCCTCGTTGCCCTTGGGGAAGACCACCATGCGGGCCCCGGCCTGCTGCGCGGCGAGGATCTTCTCGCGTAGCCCGGCCACGGGCAGCACGCGCCCGGAGAGGGTGAACTCCCCGGTGAGGGCAACGTCGCGGCGTGCTTTTCGCCCGGTGAGCAGGGAGAGCAGGGCCATGGCGATGGTCAGCCCGGCGGAGGGGCCGTCCTTGGGTATGGCCCCGGCGGGGATGTGCACGTGGATGTCGGAGGCGGCGAAGCGGTCTTCGTCTATGGCGTAGCGGGCGGCGTTGGCGCGCAGGTAGCTGAGGGCGGTCTGGGCGGACTCCTTGAGCACCTCGCCCAGGGAGCCGGTCATGATGAGCGCGCCCGTGCCGCGCATGACGGCGGTTTCGATGAAGATGATGTGGCCGCCGCTCTCGCTCCAGACGAGCCCGGTGGTGACCCCCGCGAGGTCTTCGGCCTGGGCGGCCTCCCGGGCGAACTTGGGCGGGCCGAGCAGTTCGGCCACGTCCTCGGCGCGCAGGGTGGCGGGCAGGTTGAGCTCCTTCTTGAGCAGGCGGCGGTTGAGCTTGCGCAGCACGGAGCCGACCTCGCGGTCCAGGGCGCGCACGCCGGAGCCCCGGGTGTGGTCGCGGATGATGGCGTCCACGGCCTCGGGGGTGAAGACCACGTCCTCGGGCTCATGGCCGCTCTGGAGGAGCTGGCGGGGGATGAGGTGGTCCAGCGCGATGCGCCGCTTCTCGCCCTGGGTGTAGCTCGGGAAGGGCACCATCTCCATGCGGTCGAGCAGCGGCGCGGGCAGGTTCTCGGGGGTGTTGGCCGTGGTCAGGAAGATGGTCTGGGAGAGGTCGAAGGAGATGTCGAGGTAGTAGTCGAGGAAGGCGCGGTTTTGCTGCGGGTCGAGGATTTCGAGCATCAC
>JBFWJM010000106.1:0-10315 GCA_050253205.1 Desulfovibrionaceae bacterium | reverse complement strand
AAGCCGTCTTCCATGAGACTTTTGTCCGCCGCTAGGCAGGCGGACGCGCACAGGAACGTGAAAAGCGCGGTGCAAACCGCAACTGCCGGGTGACGCATGAACCTACTCCCTCTCTCCGGTCGGTGTGACGTGACGGGGTGCCGGGGCGTCATTCCCCCCGGCTGGGCGCGGTGCCCCCCTGCGGACCGGAGCTCCCTGGCGTCCGAAGGGGAGCGGCATCGGCCCGCCCGTGATGGGCACTAAAATGGTATGAATACGAAAACCATTTTAGTGACACGAAGCAGGCTTAAATGACAAAATTATAATTTGTCAATGACACCTTTTGATTCCTTGTGTCAGTTGTGCTAGGAAGCCCCGAGCGGCCGGGGCGCAAGGAATATTTCACCCCGGGCGCGCCCGGCAGGGACGGGGCGTCGGCGCGCGGGGCGCGGGCGCGGCCTCCCGGCCAAACCGACCCCCCAAACGGCGCCCATGACCAAGAACACCCTGCTCCTGTGCCTGCTCCTCGCCGCAATGCTCCTGCTGGCGCTGCTCTCCCTGCGCCTGGGTGCCACCACGGCCTCGCTGCCCGACCTGCTCCACGCCCTCGCGAGGGACGGCCGCGACCCCGACCTCGAATATTTCCTTTGGAACCTGCGCATGCCCAAGGTGGTGGCCGCGCTGGCCGTGGGCGGGGCCCTGGCCGTGAACGGCGCGGTGCTCCAGACCGTGCTGAACAACCCCCTGGCCTCGTCCTTCACCCTGGGGCAGTCCCACGGGGCGGCGTTCGGCGCGTGCTTCGCCATGATCGTGCTGGCCGGGCGGGCCATCGACGCGGGCGTGAGCCTCGTGGCCCTGGGGGCCTTTTGCGGGGCGCTGGTGTCCTCGGCGTGCATCCTGCTGCTGGCCTCGGTGCGCGGCATGACCTCCCACGGGCTGATCCTCGCGGGGGTGGCCATCTCCACGTTCTTCGCGGCGGCCACCATGTCGCTGCAATACTTCGCCACGGACAGCCAGGTGGCGGCCACGCTGTTCTGGACCTTCGGCGACCTGAGCAAGGGGGCCTGGGCCGAGGCCTGGGCCACGCTGGCTGTCTGCGTGCTGGGGGCGGGCTGCGCCCTGCGGCTCGCCTGGGATTACGACGCCCTGCAATGGGGCGACGCCCACGCCGCGTCCCTGGGGGTCTCGGTCCGGCGCATCCGCGTGCTCTCGGTGCTGGTGGCCTCGCTGCTGGTGGCCGTGGCCACGGCGTTCTACGGGGTCATCGGCTTCGTGGGGCTCATCGCCCCGCACATGATCCGGCTCGTCTTCCGCAACACGGGCCACGCCTTCCTCATCACTGCCTCGCTGCTCTTCGGCGGGACGTTCCTGCTGGGGGCGGACCTGCTGGCCCAGCGGCTGCTCTATCCCGTGCTCCTGCCCATCGGCATCATCTGCTCCTTCACCGGGGTGCCCATCTTCCTGTTCCTCTTGCTGCGGAGGTCCATGCGCCATGCTTGAACTGCACGACGTCAGCGTCTGCCTGCGCGGGCGGACCATCGTCCGGGACATTTCCCTCAGCGTGGAGGGCGGCTCGGTCTGCGCGCTCATCGGCCCCAACGGCGCGGGCAAGAGCACCCTGGTCAAGGCCGTCTCCGGCCTGCTCGCGCCCAGCGGCGGGAGCATCGCCGTGGACGGCAGGCCGCTGAGCGGTGCGTGCCGCCGCGAGCTGGCGCGCCTGGTCTCCTACCTGCCGCAGAAGACCACGCCCGTGCCCTGCTCGGTGTTCGACGCCGTCCTCCTGGGGCGCAAGCCGCACTTCAACTGGCGGCCCGGGCGGGACGACCGCGCGCAGGTTGAGCGGGTCGTGGAGGAGTTCGGCCTCGGCCCCCTGCGCGATGCCTGCGCCACGCGCATCAGCGGCGGGGAGTTCCAGAAGATGCTCATCGCCCGCTCCCTGGTGCAGGGCGCGCGGGTGCTGGTGCTGGATGAGCCCATCAACCACCTGGACATCAAGAACCAGGTCGAGATCATGGACCTCATCACCAGACTCACCAGGGAGCGCGGGCTGATCACGCTGATCGTGCTCCACGACCTCAACCTGGCCGTGCGCCACGCGGATTCGGTGCTGCTCATCCGCGAGGGGCGGCCCGTGTATTGCGGGGAAACGGCCGGGCTCTCCCCCCGGGCCCTCTCCGAGGCCTACGAGATTCCCGTGACCCTGCGCGAGGTCGGCGGGGCCACCCACGTGCTCTATTAGCGGGCCGGTGCGGGCTTACGGGCCTCAGGCCCAGTACATGGACTCGCCCACGGCCTCCACAAGCCGGGCCATGTCCCCTGGGTGCACGTCGCCGATGTTGCCGATGCGGAAGGTTTCCGCCCCGGTGACCTTCCCCGGATAGACGACCCAGCCGCGCCCCTTGAGCGCCTCGTAGAACCGCCGGAAGTCATAGTCCGGGTGCTCCGGGTCGCGGAACGAGGTGATGATCGGTGACTGGAGCGCGTCCGGCAGCAGGCAGGCGAAGCCCAGCTCGCGCATGCCCCGCACCAGGACCTCGTGGTTGGCTGCGTAGCGCGCATGGCGCGCGGCAACG
Source organism: Desulfovibrionaceae bacterium (assembly GCA_050253205.1). GTDB lineage: Bacteria > Desulfobacterota > Desulfovibrionia > Desulfovibrionales > Desulfovibrionaceae > JAHJKV01. The sequence goes on along the minus strand of JBFWJM010000106.1, from coordinate 7,763 downwards.
CCGCCCTCCTCGTCCAGCTCGTTCAGCGCCTGGGCAAAGGCCCGGACCACGTGCGTGGGCGAGGTGTAGCGCCATTTGCCGTTTTTCGTCTCCATCTCGCGCCATTGGTGGTGCAGGTCCAGGCTGAGGGATCGGGCGTTGCCCGCACAGGACTCCAGCCGCTCCCGCCGGGCCACCACGAACCCGAACCCCGGCACCCCCTGGATGCATTTGTTGGCGCTGGAGATGAGGTAGTCGCAGCCCATGGCGTCCATGTCCATGGGCATGCCTCCGAAGCTTGACATGGCGTCCACGATGTAGACCCGGCCGCGCGAGCGGACCTCCCGTCCGATCTTCTCCACGGGGTTGAGCATGCCTGTGGTGGTTTCGCAGTGGACCACGGCCACGTGCGTCAGGGCCGGGTCGTCGTCCAGGGCGACGGCGACGGCTCCCGGGTCTGCGGGGGAGGTCTCGCCGAAGTCGAGCAGGGTGTGCGGGATGCGCAGCCGCTCGGCGATGGCGGCGATGCGCGCGCCGTAGTGTCCATTGGCCGCCACCAGGAGCTTGCCGCCCTCAGGCAGGGCCGTGCCCACCGTGGCCTCCACCGCGAAGGTGCCGCTGCCCTGCATGAGCACGGTGCTGAGCCCCTGGCCCCCCGGCTCTCCGGCCAGCCGGGCGAGACGAGCGCGGATGTCCTGGACGATGGCGTTGTAGTCGTCGTCCCAGGTGCACCAGTCGCGCAGCATGGCGGCCTTGACCGTCTTGGTGGTGGACAGCGGGCCCGGGGTCAATAAGACGTATGGATTCTCTGGGAGGTCTTTGAACTGCATGATCTTGCTCCGTATTGATTAGATTGACCGGGATTCAACCTCGGCCAGCGCCTCGTCGAGGATGGCCATGGCGTGGTCCATTTCGGCGTCGGTCACGTTCAGCGGTGGGGTCAGTGTCAGGAAATTTCCGCCCGAAACCTTGAAGCTCAGGCCGCGTTTCAGGCAGGCGTAGAGCACGGCGTCGGCCTCGCCCGTGGCGGCCCGGCCGCCGGGCAGGGTCAGCTCCAGGCCCAGGCAGAGGCCCAGGCCGCGCGCATCCGCCGTCAGGGGGTGCGCGTCGGTCCATTCCACAAGCCGTGCGAGGGTGGCCGCGCCCAGGGCGCGCGAGCGCGCCAGCAGCCCCTCGGACTCGATGACCCCGATGGCCGCGAGCCCGGCCGCACAGGCCACGGGGCTCTTCTCGTGGGTGTAGTGGCCGAGCGCCATGCGCCCCGCGCGGTCGAGCCCCTCGCGGGCCACGATGGCCGCCAGGGGCATGATCCCGCCGCCCAGCCCCTTGCCCAGGATGGTGATGTCCGGCACGGCGTCGAACTGTTCGGAGGCGAACATGGTCCCCGTGCGGCCCAGGCACACGGCGGTCTCGTCGAAGACGAGCAGCGCGCCGTGGCGGTCGCAGGCCTCGCGTACGGCCCGCCAGTAGCCCTCGGGAGGCGGGTTCACCGTGCTGCAGCGCAGGGGCTCGGCCAGCACGCAGGCCACGTCGCCCTCCTTCTCCAGCACGTAGTCCACGTATGCGGCGCAGCGCAGGCCGCAGCCCGCGCAGCTCCCGCCCGGGTTCCAGAGGCAGCGCCCGGGCTGCGCCGGGGGCACGTGCTCCGTGCCGGGCAGCAGCGGGCCGACGCCCGCGCGGAACAGCGCCTCCCCGCCCACGGAGATGGCGTCCAGGGAGGCCCCGTGGAACGAATCCCACATGGACACGGTTTTGTGTCGGCCAGTGGCCACGCGCGCCAGCTTGAGGGCCATGCCCACGGCCGAGGTCCCCCCCGGGGCGAAGAGCACCTTGCCCGGCCCCCCGGGGGCGAGGTCCGCGAGCTTGCGCGCCAGGCGCACGGCGGGCTCGTTGGTGTAACGCCGGGGGCAGAAGGCCAGGGTCTCCATCTGCTCGCGTATGGCCGCCACCACGGCCGGGTGCGCATGGCCCACCTGATGGACGGAGTTGCCGTGGAAGTCGAGCAGGGTCCGGCCCTCCAGGTCCGTGATGGTCGCGCCCGAGCAGGCGGAGAGCGCGTCGAGGCAGGGCGTGGAGAGGGACTGGTGCAGGAAGACCGCCGCATCCTCCTCCAGGAGGCGGCGCGTTGGTCCGTCGAGCCCGGCGGTCCAGGCTGCCCGGCGGGGGGAGAGGTTCACGTCGCCTTCGGTGAGGCGGGGGGCATCGGGTTCGGCCATGGGGTTCATCCTGCCGCGCCGGGGCGGCACCCCGTCGCGCTGCTGAAGATGTGGCCGTGTTTTCCCGTTTCTTGCGGTTCGCCACCGGGAAAACGGCCTGTGGTTGCCAATGGCGGGCCTGTCACACGCGGGGTGCGGGGCTCTCGCCCCGGGCCAGGCGCTCGTTGATCTCCCGGACGATGGCCGGGCATTCGGCCACGGACGGGGCCGTGTAGTGCGCTCCCGCGGCCTTGAAGCGGGCCTCGGCCGCCCGGATGCGTGCGGCCAGCTCGTCCGGGGGCAGGGCGGCCAGTTCCTCCAGGGTCAGGCCCATCTCGTTGCCCGAGCGGGTCAGGCCGATGGTCCACATGCCCGCGTTGAGGCCCTCCTGCACGTCGGGGATGGAGTCGCCGATCTTGACCATGGCCTCCATGGGATGGACCTGGAGCAGGGTGGCGTTTTTCCAGCACATGTAAGGATACGGGCGGCCCCGGGGCACGTCCGTGGAGCAGACCCAGCAGTCCGGTGCGTAGCCCTTCTTCGCGGCCTCGGGCGCGAGCACCTCCATCATGGGCCGGGTGTACCCCGTGCAGGAGCCGATCTTCATGCCCATGGCGCGCAGTTCGGCCACGGCGTCGAGGACCCCGGGGATGGGGTCCGCGTGCCGGGCGATGCAGGCCACCATGAGCCGCTCGGTCTCGTGGTACATGGCGTCGATGTCCGCCTCGGCGGGGTCCGCGCCCCTGGCCGCTCGCCATTTTTCCAGCACGCCCCGGTCCGCGCACATGGCCACGATGTGGTCGCGCTTCATGAGGCCCATGGGCCCGCGCGCCTCGGCCCAGGTCACGTCCACGCCACGGTTGGCGAAGACCTCCACGAAGACCGCCACCGGGCCCACGGACCCGTGGTCCACGGCGGTCCCGGCCCAGTCGAGCACCACAGCGAGCAGCGGCCCGGTGTAGGGGGTGTTGCGGATGAAGACGTCCTGCATGCCAGCTCCTTGTTGTCCGTTTGTTGTTTACCGCCTGCCTGGTCCGCGCGCCTGCCGCGTCTCTGCTGGTCCGTTGCGGTACGCCCGGCGCCGCGCGATCAGGCCCAGCATACGCCGGGCTTCGCGGCCGGGAACGGATGAATTCTGAAATTGGTCTGTTTGAAATGTTACATTATACCTGCTTCGTCTGTTTCGGGTGCCCTGCGGGGTGGGGCTAGCGCCGGATCCAGGCCTGGGTCCGGCGGCGCACAGAGCGTGTGAGCAGCGAGTAGAGCCCGCGCACCCCCACATTGGCCAGGACGATGAGCACGGACATGGCGCAGGCCGGGGCGGTGTCGCCCGCGTCGTCCATGTTGGCGATGGCCACCGAGGCCAGGGGGATGTCCGCCGAATAGAGGAAGATGACGGCCGAGACCGTGGCCATGGAGTTGACGAAGAAGTACATGCCCACCTCCAGGATGGCGGGCAGGCAGACGGGCACCGTGACCTTGAGGAAGGTAATGTGGAACGGCACGCCCAGGGACTCGGACACGGTTTCGAATTCGCGGTCGAGCTGCTTGAGGGCCGTGGTGGCCGTGAGGAAACTCACGGAGTAGAAGTGCGCCACGTTGCTGAGCACGAGGATGCCCATGGTGGCGTAGAGGAAGTTGAAGGGGTTGGGCACGTTCATGCCCAGGACGTTCCAGCCCGGGGCGTTGAAGAAGAAGATGTAGGCCATGCCGATGACCAGCCCGGGCAGCGCCAGGGGCACGATGGAGAGGAAGTAGCTCGCCTGGCGCAGCCCGCGCATGCCCCGGCTCTTTTCGATGAGATAGGCGGAGGTGAAGGTCACGGCCGTGCCCACCACGGCGGAATAGGCGGCCATGCGCACGGAGTTGAGGAAGGCGCCATAGCCTCCGCCGCCCGTGCCCCGGAAGTGGTAGTGCCAGAGGCCGAGTTCCAGGTTGTACGGCCAGACCTTGACCAGCGAGGCGAAGGCCGCCGTGGCGAAGAAACCGAGCACGAGCAGGGCGATGCACGAGCAGAAGGCGAGGTACGCGCCGTCGCGCCCGGGGGCGGGCTTGGGCGAGAGCGGCACGGACTTGGCCTGGATCATGGAAACCTGCCGCCGCTGGGCGATGCGGTCCACGATGAAGGCGAGCACCGTGGGCACCAGGAGCACCACGGAGACCACCGCGCCCATGACGAAGTTCTGCTGGCCGATGACCTGCTTGTAGATGTCCGTGGCGAGGATGTTGTACTGCCCGCCCACGACCTTGGGCGCGCCGAAGTCCGTGAACGCCAGGATGAAGCAGACGAACACCGCGGAGATGAGCCCGTACTTGATGCCCGGGATGGTTACCGTGAGGAAGGTGCGCAGGTTGGACGCGCCCATGGACTCCGAGGCCTCGTAGAGGCGCGCGTCGGTCATGCGCAGGGCCACGGAGAGGATGAGCACCGCCTGTGGAAAGGTGAAGATGACCTCCGAGATGATGATGCCCACGGGGCCGTAGAGATCGATGTCGAGCCCGGGGATGACCCCGAAGAAACCCCGGGTGATGAGACCCTTGCGGCCGAAGAGGTAGATGAGCGCAATGCCGTTGAGCAGGGTCGGGGCGAAGAGCGGCATCATGGCCACGCCCTTGAAGAATCCCTTGGCTGGGACGCGCGTGCGGGTCAGGGCATAGGCGTAGAGGAAGCCGAGGCTTACAGAGATGAGGGTCGTGGTGGTGGAGACGAAGAGCGAGTTGCCGATGGAGGCCCTGAGCGAGGGGGTGGAGAAATATTCCACGTAGTTGGCCAGGCCCACGAACGCGCCGTCATTGTCCAGCAGGCTCTTGGAGAGGAGCTGGAACAGCGGCAGGATGACCACGGCCACCAGCCAGACGCTGACCAGCAGGATGAGGGCGCGCTTGAGCCAGCGTTCGGCATCGAAGGCGGAGCGGGTCGCGGTGAGTGCGGTGGCGGGCATCTAGGCGTGCTCCGGCGGGAAGAGGTGGACCCTGTCCGGGGGCAGGATGATCCTGGCCGTGGACTCGGCGTGCATGCCGAGCCTGCGGACCTTTTCGGCCGCCATTTCGGCCACCAGGGGGGCGTGGTCACCCCCGCCGATGGGCAGGCGCATGGACAGGCGGAACACCGGGCCGCGGTATTCCACGGCGTCCACCCTGGCCTCGAAGATGTTATCCCCGCACTCGCCGTTGGAGCAGACGAGGATGTCCTCCGGGCGAATGGCGGCCACGGCCTCGCCGCCGAAGGGGGCGGCCCCGCGCTCCACGCGCAGGGAGAGCGCGCCCTTGGAGAAGGTCCCGCTGTCCCAGTCCATGCCCCCCCGCAGGAAGTTCATGGAGCCGATGAACGAGGCCACGAAGGGCGAGGCAGGGGCGTCGTAGATGTCCGTCGGGGAGCCGTGCTGCACCAGCTCTCCCCGGTTCATGATCAGGATGCGGTCGGCCATGGTCAGGGCCTCCTCCTGGTCGTGGGTGACCATGATGGTGGTCATGCCCAGCCGCCGGGTGAGTTCGCGGATTTCCCCGCGCAGATGGACGCGGACCTGGGCGTCCAGGGCGGAGAGGGGTTCGTCGAGCAGCAGGAGATTGGGCGAGAGGGCCAGGGCCCGCGCCAGGGCCACGCGCTGCTGCTGCCCGCCGGACATCTGCGCCGGATATTTGGCCTGCACATCCTCCAGGCCGACCATGCGCACCAGTTCGTCCACGCGCTCGTTCACGGCGCGGCCGTCCTTCATGTTCCCACGCAGGCCGTAGGCGATGTTCGCCGCAGCGGTGAGGTTCGGGAACAGCGCGTACGACTGGAACACGATGCCCACGTTGCGTTTGGATACGGGCAGGGCGGAGACGTCCTGGCCCTTGAGGCGCACCGTGCCCGCATCCTGGGTCTCCAGCCCGGCCACCACGCGCAGGATGGTGGTCTTGCCGCAGCCGGAAGGGCCGAGGATGGAGAGAAATTCACCCCGTGCCGCGTCGAAGCTCACGTCCTTGAGGGCCGTGAATCGGCCGAAGGTCTTGGTCACGTGGTCCACGTGCAGGTACGCTTCCTGGTTCATGCTGCCGCCTTTGGGAAAAGGCGGGCCCCCGGAGCCTGTCCGGGGGCCCGCCGATGGGTTCTTTGGGGCCCTATTTGGGCTCGGACTTGCCGTCGTAGCGCGCGGCCCATTCCTTGAGGATGCGTGCGCGGTTCTTGGCGGCCCAGTTGAAGTCGTTCTTGATCATCTGGGCGGCGGGGTCGGCGGGGTAGCCCTCGGGCACGGGGTTGCCGGAGGCGTAGGCCGTCACGGGGTAGACCTTGCCGTAGGCGGCCATGACCTGGGGGCTCAGGGCCCAGTCGAGGAAGGTCTTGGCCTCGGCCTTGATGTTCGCCTTCTTGATCAGCGCGTTGGCCTCCACGTCCCAGCCGGAGCCCTCCTTGGGGAAGGTGGTGATCACGGGCTCGCCCTTCTGCTTCTGCATGAAGCCGCGATAGGCGAAGGAGATGCCCACGGTCACCTCGCCGGAACCGGCGAGCTTGGCGGGCTTGGAGCCGGAGTGCGTGTAGCGGGCGATGTTCTGGTGCAGGGCATCAAGGTAGGCCCAGCCCTTCTCCTCGCCCATGAGCTGGAGGATGGCCGAGACGGTCAGGAAGCCGGTGCCCGAGGAGCTGGGGTTGGGCATGACCAACTGGTCCTTGTACACGGGCTTGATGAGGTCGGCGTAAGACTGCGGGATGGGCAGGCCCAGGGCCTTGGCCTCCACGGTGTTGGTCACGAAGCCGGTCATCCAGGCCTTGATGCCGACCCAGTGGGGAACGGCGGCGGCGTCGCGCATGGTCGGGGAGACCTTCTCCAGATACTTGGGCGCGTAGGGCTCGATCATGCCGGCCTGGTCGCAGAGCATCAGCGAGGTGGCGGCCGTGCCCCAGACCACGTCGGCCTGCGGGTTGTCCTTCTCGGCAAGCAGCTTGGTGGTCACGATGCCCGTGGAGTCGCGCACGATCTTGACCTCGATCTCGGGGTGCGACTTTTTGAAGATGTCGAGATACACGGGAATCTCGTCGTCCTCCAGGGCGGTGTAGACCAGGATCTCCCCGGCGAGGGCCGCCGTGGCCGTCAGCACCATGAGCGCCGCGAGCAGCGCCGCCAGAATGGTTTTGCCAGATTTCATGACAGTCGTTCTCCTGCGTGGGTGGTTCGATGAAAGGTTCGGACGCCTTGCTCGGGGCCCGGGCGGCGGGCGCTCCACGCGCCACGCCGAGAGCGTCGGGCCGTTCCCGAGGCTGGGCGGATCATAGCGGGCGGAGGGCTTTTCTGAACGGACAAGCTGCCGGATTCGTCCGTGTTCCCGGTCACGGTTGGGTGAAGCTTGGTTCCGGTCCGGTGACGGCCCGGGCGGCCCCGCACGGGGTTCAGGTTCCCGGCACCACGATCTCCATGCGGTCTCCGGCGAAGCGGGTGATGCCGAACTCCAGCGGCCTGCCGGACTGGTCCACGTTGACGTATTCCACCACGAGCACGGGCTGCTTCTGCGCGAGCTTCAGGTGGCGGGCTTCCTCGGAGCTGCACATGCGCGTGGTGATGCGGCTCTCCTGGCGGAAGTAGTCGCGCACGCCGTAGTGCGCGTAGGAGC
>JBFWJM010000105.1:0-10334 GCA_050253205.1 Desulfovibrionaceae bacterium | reverse complement strand
GCCCTTGGGCTCAAGACGGGCGACAGGGTGACGCTGATCCGAAAGGACAATCAGGTGATCATGATGAATTCCGCAGTCTACGCCATGAAAATGCTTCAAACGGCAATGGCGGGCGAAGCGGAACAAGCCGGACTGCGCTCCGAGGAGGATGTTGCCGATCTGGTGATGGAAATGCGCTCCGGGGAATAAGGCTGATGCGCTGCCTGATTGATACCAACATATTGATTTCATCGGCCTTGTTTCCCGACAGCATCCCGGCGCAAGCCTTCCTGAAAGCGGTAACGCCACCGCACACCGCTGTGATCTGCGATTACTCCATTGACGAGATGCGAAGCGTCTACGAGCGAAAATTCCCTCACAAACGAGCGGACTTGGAGCGCTTCCTTTCCCTGTTGGCGTTATCCGTGGAAATCATCCCCACACCGCCAGAAGAAACCGAGAGCAGCGCGGAAGGCGAAAAGAGCATACGAGATTTGAACGACCTGCCGATCTACCGGGCGGCCCTCGCCGCTGGGGCAGACGCCATACTCACCGGCGACAAGGATTTCCTGGATTCCGGCATAACCTCCCCCCAAATGCTCACGGCTGCGGCCTTTGTCCAATCGAGATAGATGAGGCCGTTGCGGGAGTGCATCTCCCGCCACGTTTCCCTCCAGCCCCGCTGATGTTCGGGAGAGCTGCGCGTTGAAGTGGTGTGCGGCCAAGCGTCAATGCGGTTGCGGGAATTTCAGCGCCCGCCAGGCGCAACCAGCCGCCGCCATTTCATAAATCGCCCGGCCTCCAAGGGGCCTCCGGCGGCCAAGGGGGCCCGCCCCCTTGGAATCCCTATTCCTGGTCCGGTTGCCGCCGAGCCCCGCCGCATGCGGCAATGCCCGCCCACCTCCGGGTACTCGACAACGCAAGTGGACGGCCCGGCCAAGCGTCAACGTGGTTGCGGGAATTTCAGCGCCCGGCCCGGGCGCTCAAAAACCGCGAGGGCAAGGCGCGAGGAGAGGCCGGGGCCGAAGTGTATTCCGAAATACATGAGGGTCCGGCCTCGACGAGCAACGCCGCCATCGCGGGAATTTCAGCGCCCGGCAAGGTGGGGGTGGCGGAAACAGTCGATGGTATGGTCATTCACCAGCCCGCAGGCCTGCATGAGCGCGTAGATGATGGTGGAACCTACAAACGTCATGCCCTGGGCCTTGAGCTCCTTGGCGATGGCGTCGGAGGTGGGCGAGGAGGCGGGGATGTCGGCCAGGGTCCGGGCGTTGCGCTGGAAGGGTTCGCCGTCCACAAAGCCCCAGAGCCAGGGCGAGAACCCGCCGAACTTCTGCTGGATGTCGAGGAAGGCGCGGGCGTTCTTCACGCTGGCGCGGACCTTGAGCTTGTTGCGCACGATGCCGGGGTCGGCCAGGAGGTCGGCGAGCTTGGCCTCGTCGTAGCGGGCCACGAGCGCGGGGTCGAAGCCGTCGTAGGCCTTGCGGTAGTGCTCGCGCTTGTGGAGCACGGTGCGCCAGCTGAGGCCCGCCTGCGCTCCCTGGAGGATGACGGCCTCGAAGAGCGCGTTCTCCCCGCGCACGGGCACGCCCCACTCGGTGTCGTGGTAGCGGGTGTAGAGGTCGTCGTTGAGGGGCACCCAGGCGCAACGCACGGGATCGGTTTTCTGCGTCATGGGCCGAAGGATACACCATGCTGCACGAGCACAACAAGCGAAAGAACCAGGTGCAGCGACTGGGATGCAAAGGCAGCGGCGGAGCGGCGGGAACATGGAGGGTCGGACGGACGGGCGCGGCCTGGGCGGGCATCTTCTCCAGAGCAGGGAAGACGCAGGCCCGCCGCCCGGGAGCGGGCAAGCACTCACATTCACCCCCCGGGGGCTGGGCGAAGCACGGACCGCCACCCCGGGAAGCGTTGCCCCGCAAGGCGTCCCAAGCATCCGCCACGGGGGAAAAAGATTTTGACTCGACCCTGCGAATGCCCTATCCTTCGGCCTCGGCTTTTCAACGCCTGCATCCCCAAGAAATCACCATTCGAGGTATCCGAACGCATGTATACGCTCCAGACCCTTCCCGGAGACGACGTCCGACAGATCATGTGGCGCTACGGCGAGCGCTTCGACCTGCAAATGGTCGTGCAGTCCGCGCGCTCCATCGCCCGCACCACCGTGGCCTCCCTCGTGGCCCAGGGCGCGCGCAACACGCACGAGTGGAACGACCAGAAGCAGCAGCTCCTGGAGGCCTTCGACGCCTCGGGGCTCACGTCGCTGTTCATGGACCCGCACCAGGGCGGCTTCATCGAGGGGCCCAAGAACCTGGCGCTCTCCCTGGTGGCCTTCGAGCTCTCCTGGGTGGACGGCGGTTCGGCCACGGCCTCGCTGGCCTCGAACCTGGCCCTGGCGCCCATCCACGAGAAGGGCACGCCGGAGCAGCGCGACCACTACATGCACCACGCCACCCCGCCCCAGCCGGGCGAGGACCGCGAGATCTGGCGCGGGGCCTTCGCCCTCACCGAGCCCCTGCCCTACGTGGGCGTGGATACTGGCGTGCTCGTGGGCAAGGCGCGCGTGGACGAGTGGAAGGACGGCGAGGAACCCGTGCTCCACGTGGAAAAGCGCGGCCGTTTCATCACCAACATGGACTTCGCCTATTTCGTCACCGCTGCGGTGGACACCGCCGACGAGCGCATCAAGACCTCCTGCATGATCACCCTGGAGGCGGGCGACCCCGGGACCTTCGACCGAGGCGCGCCCACCCTCAAGATGTGCCACCAGCTCTCCTCCACGCGCGACCCGATCATCTCCGTGAAGGTGCCCGCCAGCCGCATCATCGGCGGCTACACCGTGCAGGACGGGGTCATCGTGCCCAACTATTCCCACGGCGAGATCATCGGCTCCGTGTTCCACCGCACACGCATCCCCGTGGGCATCATGACCTCCTCCAAGCTGCTCTCGGCCGTGGAGCCCGTGATCCGCTACCACCGCACCCGCTTCCGTGGGGGCGATGCGTCCAACCCCGGCTCGCCCAAGTTCGAGCAGGGCATCCAGCAAAAGGACGACGCCCGCCAGCGGTTGGTTGATCTCTGGTCCGTGGGCGAGGGCGGGGCCTCCCTGGGCTTCACCGCCGCGCGCGAGGCCGACCGCTTCGACCCCATCGAGAAGGAGAAGGAGCGCATGCTCGCCGAGCAGGGCATGGCCTCGGCGCGCAAGCAGTTCAGCGCCATCCGCAAGCGGCAGGGCGCGGCCATGGAGTATGTGGACCTGCTCTTCGCCGAGGCCCCGGACCAGGCGCGCCTGGCCGAACTGGAGGGCGACACGCTTGTGCAGTTCGCCTACCTCGACTCCCTGCTCGGGGTCATCATCCCGGCCACCAAGCTCTGGAACACGGGCACCGGAGCCACGTTCATGCGCGAGGCCATCAGCCTCGTGGGCGGGTACGGCATCACCGAGGACTGTCCGGGATTTCTGATGAACAAGTGGGCCGACGCCCAGCTGGAGGCCACCTACGAGGGGCCCGAGGCCGTGCAGCGCATGCACCTCACCGTGACCCAGGCCGAGCCCCTGTTCCGGCATATCTTCGGCAAGTTCGCCGAAGACATGGACCGCTCCGGCGCTCCGGGCTCCGCAGCCCTGGCGGCTGGCATCCGCACCTGGCTGGAGGCCTTCGCCTTCCTGGACGCGAACACCGACCCCGAGGGCGGCAAGCTCTACCACCGCAAGCGCCAGGGCGTGACCTTCCCCATGGCCGACGCGCTGGGCTGGCTGCTGGCGGCGTATTATCTCATGAAGGACGTGACCGTGCTCAAGGAGCAGGGCCCCATGAACCCCACCGTGGCCGAAGGCCTGGAGGGGCTGGCCGGGTTCTACGACGACCTCGCCTTCGTGCTCGCGGCGCGCGCCGTGGGCGAGTCGGGCCGCATATTGGCCGAGTTGGTCTACGGCTATTCGAGCGCTGGGGACGCGGCCGCATTTGCCGGGCGCAAGGCCGAGGCCGAGGCCGGGCTCGCGGGCGCGCGCCTGGCGCGCGAGCGCGCCGGGCTGGCCCTGGCCCAGGTGATGATCCCCGAGGCTTTGGACTACCCGCTCTAACCACACGACAACGACGAAGGCGCGCATGAGCGACCAACAGCTGCACGACACCCAAGTGCCCGGCATGGAACGGATGACCATGGACGCGGACATCGTCTGCGTGGGGTATGGCCCGGCCACGGCCGGGTTCCTGACCACCCTCTCCCGCGTGCTCGTCGGCGAGGACGGCGCACCCATCGCCGACTCCACGGCCATGCCCGGCATGCCCCCGCAGGTGATCTGCTACGAGCGCGCGGACGACATCGGATTCGGCGTCTCGGGAATCGTCACCCGGGGGCGGGCCATCCGCAAGTCCCACCCGGACCTCGACCCGGCGCAGATTCCCATGGCCTGCGAGGTGGACGAGGAGCGGGTGGTCTGGCTCTACGACCCCCACGGCGCGACCCGCAAGTCGCTGGGCATCCGCGCCATGGAGACGCTGCTCCTGCCCTTCAAGGACAAGCAGACCCTCTCCGCCAAGCTGCCCTGGGTGCCGGAGTTCATGGAAAAGAAGCCCGGCATGCTCCTCTCCATGGGCCAGTTCATGCAGTGGACCGGCGCGGAGGTCATGGGCGGCGGGCTGGTGCAGGTTTGGCCCGGAACGCCCGTGGCAAAGGCCCTGGTGGAGGGCACGGGCGTGGCCGGGGTGCGCCTGGCGGACCAGGGCGTGGGCAAAAACGGCGAGCCCGAGGCGGGCTTCATGCCCGGCATGGACGTGAAGGCCCGGCTCACCGTGGTGGGCGACGGCCCCGTGGGCCCCGTGGGCCGGGGGCTCGACCAGGAGTTCGGCCTGCCCAGGGGCCACCACCAGCGCGAGTGGGCCGTGGGCATGAAGATGGTGGTGGACCTGCCGGAAAACTGCGGGCTCAAGCCCGGCACCGTGCTGCACACCATCGGCTACCCCGAGCCCGAGATTTTCGGTTTTCTCTACGTCTACCCCGGCAACGTGGCCAGCCTGGGCATCTTCGTGCCCTCGTGGTTCGACTGCCCGGTGCGCACCTCCTACCGCTACCTCCAGCACTGGATGCGCCACCCGTACCTCTGGCGGCACCTGGAGGGCGGCACCATGCGCTCCTGGGGGGCCAAGTCGCTCCAGGAGTCCGGGCGGCTGGGCGAGCCCATCCTCGCGGGGGACGGCTGGGCGCGCATCGGCGAGGGCTCCGGCACCACCAACGTGCTCACGGGCTCGGGCGTGGACGAGGCCTGGCTTTCCGGCGTGCTGCTGGGCGAGGCCGTGGCCGAGCTGCTGCGCGAGGGCAAGCCCTTCACCAAGGACAACCTCGACGCCACCTACGTGGCCCGGCGGCGCGCCTCGTGGCTGGAGGAGGAGGCCAAGGTGGCCGAGAAGGCCCGCGACGGCTTCACCCTCGGCACCCTGCGCGGCTTCATGGGCATGGCGCTCTCGGGCCTCTCCGGGGGCAGGGTGAACCTGCCGGGCGCATCCCGCCCGCCGCACGAGCGCTTCCCCACCCTGGAGGAATATTACGCGGGCAGGCTCACGGGAGAGCAGCTCGCGGCCATCCGCCGGGAGACCAAGAGCGCGGGCAAGACCATGCACGACGCCTGCATGGACGCCGTGGGCTGGCCCCAGGTGCCCTACGACGGCAAGCTGCTCGTCTCGCACCAGGACGCCCTGCTGCTCGGCGGCAAGGTGCAGGCGAGCCCCGGATACGCGGACCACGTGCGCTTCGCCGACCCGAAGAAGTGCGTCTCGTGCATTTCGCCCGTGTGTGCGGAGGTCTGCTCCGGGCAGGCCATCACCGTGAACCCGGACGGGCCCGTGCCGCTGTTTGACCGCGAAAAGTGCGTGCACTGCGGGGCCTGCATGTGGAACTGCACCCAGGCCCACCCCGGCGACCCGGAGCGCACCAACGTGGAGTTCCTGGCGGGTTCGGGCGGGCTGCATTCGGCCGAGAACTAGCCGGACAATTTTCGCAGGAAACGGCCCCGACGGTCCCCTGACGGGCGCGCCCGGGCCGAGGCAACAAGGAGAAAGAACCCCATGAGTTATCACATCGTGGTCTGCGGCTCCATCGTCCCGGACCCGTTGCAGTCGCTGGAACCCGTGGCCGGGCCCGCCGGGCCCGTGCTCAAGAACGAAATGATGCTGCCCGCCGTGCTCGACCCCTGGGCCGGGCACGCGCTCTTCGAGGCGGCCAACCTGGCCAGGAACACCCCGGGCTCCAAGGTCTGGCTCGTGGCGCTGGGCCCCAAGGCCAAGCTCCAGCAGGTGATGATGTCCGTGGCGCAGAAGGCTCCCTTCGAGCTTGTGGTGGCGGACGGCCCTGCCTCCGGATTCACGGACGCCTACGACACCGCTGCGGCCCTGGCCGGGGCCATCGAGGCCATTCCCGGCCTGGAGCGCGACAAGCTGCTGCTCTTCGGCGGCTGGCAGTCCGCCTCTCGCGGCACGGGCGCCACCATCCAGATGGTGGGCGAGCGCCTGGGGCTGGCGAACCAGTTCCAGGGCGTGGACAAGCTCGCCCCCGGCGCGGACGGCACCCTGAAGGTGCACGAGCGCATCGAGGGCGGGAGCTACCTCGTCTCGGAGCTGGCCGGGCCCCCGGCGGCCTTCGGCTGGGCCACGGGCGAGCTGCCCGAACCGCCGAACAACCCGCAGATCGGCATGATGAACATGCGCACCATCATGCCCGCGCTCCAGAAGGCCCAGGCCGCCGCCATGCCCGCCGAGGGCTTCACGGTGCAAAACGTGGCCCTGCCCAAGGTCGTGCGCGAGACGCGCATCGTCAAGGACATGGACGCCGACGCCATCGCGGCGGACATCGCAGCCTGGATCAAGGGCTGAACCGCCGACTGGAATTTTCAACCCGCAAGCCAATGGGGAAGAAAAATATGAACGTTCTTTTCATCGCCACAGCCGACAACGCCACAGCCAGCACCCCCTCCGCCAGCACCCCCGCCGATGGAGGAGTGCTGCCCAAGGCCTCTCTGGAGGCGCTCAGCGCCGCCAAGGACCTCGCCGCCGGGCTCGGGGGCTCGCTCTTCGTGGGCCTCGTGGGCTCGGGCGTGGACGCCGCCGCCGTGGCCGGGGCCGCAGCGGCCAAGGTCTTCGTGGTGGATGGGCCCGACTTCGCCCAGCCGCGCTACTCCTCGGACGTGGCCGCGCTCGCGGCCCTGTGCAGGGAGGCCGGGGCGGAGGTCGTGGTCGGCGCGCACACCTCACGGCTGGCGCGCGCCCTGCCGGGCGTGGCCCAGCGCCTGGGCGGCCGGGTGGATACGCAGCTCACTGGTCTGGAGGCCCGCGACGGCGGCCCCGTGGCCACCCGCTGGTTTTACCGCCAGCGCATGCACGGCGAGGTGGTGCGCCAGGCCTCGGCCGCCGCGCCCTGGGTGCTGACGGTCTCCCCCGGGGTTTTCGCCCCGTTTGAGGCGGACGGCTCCGCCGTGGAGGCCGTGGCCGTGGCTGTGTCGCTCTCGGACGACGAGCGCCGCACCGCCACCGTGGGCGTGGAGGCCCCGGCGGCGGACGCCCAGACCATCCGCCCGGACGCCGAGCTGCTGCTTGTGGCGGGCGCGGGCTGGACCAAGAAGCAGGCCGACGGCCAGCCCCACGTGGCCGAGGCGCGCGACCTGATCCTCGGCTTCCTGGAGAAGACCAAGGCCTCCCTCGGCTCGTCCAAGTCCCTGGTGGACCTCGGCGGCGAGGGGGTCGAGGTGCTCGACTTCCTGACGCACATGCACCAGGTGGGGCAGACGGGCGCGACCCCGCGCCACAAGAAGGGCCTGGCCACCTGCTGCCACGGCGAGGAGCCGCACGTGGTGGGCTGGCGCTTCATCTCCGAGCGCCGCGCCGTGAACCTGGACGCGGGCTGCGGCTGGGCCCACGGCAAGACGGACGTGCTCTACGTGGGCGATGCCTTCGCGGTGATGCAAAAGCTCGGCGAGCTGCTGTAGCGGTTCACTGTTTCAGGGCAAACGCTCCGCTCGAACGTTGACCAGCAAAAGCCCCGGTTCGCACATGCGGACCGGGGCTGTATTCGTAATGGGGAATCTTCGGCTCAGACCGTCACTTCCAGAGCCGAATCTTCATCAAGCACGGGTGTCAGCGCAGTAGTGGCGTAGGATTGTGCAGCGGCAAACTGCTTGACGGCACCCTTTTCCTCGCGCACGCGCTGCAAGGTCTCCAGCACATCCTCTTCCTGCTGTTTCCCTGCCTCGGAGTCCGCTTCCGCAGCTTCCTTGAGTTCCTCGGCAGGCGTCAGTGTCGTGCTGTCCGTGGAATTCTTGGCGTCCGCGTTGTCCGTTGCGCCTTCGGCCTGCTGCCCTTCGGTTTCGGATACTGTTTCCGTGCTCGGTTTGCCGGGGGTTTCCCCTTCCGCCGCGCGGTCGATGTCCTCTCTCGTCTCTTCGAGGTTCCGCTCGTGCGACTCCAGGGTCTTCTCTTCCTTCTCGTTGCGCGCTAGATTCTCCACCTCATGTCGCTTGTGGATCGCCGCCACATACGCGCTCTCCGGGCCGGGGACCTTGTTTCCAGGTCCCAGCATGGCCAAACCCCCGGCCTTGTCGAGCAGCGTGAGCCCGGTTGCATGGAAAGAGTTTCGCATGTCTTCCGCAACGCTCAGCGAGGTCATGAGGCCCTGCACGTATTCGGAAGGACCGCTGGAATTGGAAACGAAGAGATTGTCCAGCATGTGCCCCGACCTGGGGCCGGTGAAAACGCGCGTGGAGGATGCGCTCTGCGCGCTCGAGTCGGTGGAAGCTTCGGTGGCCGCGGCCGAATTCGGCTCCTCCGCCGTGGTACCGCTCGCCCCCTCAGCTCCGCCCGCACCCACGCCCTTCCGGTAGCGAAACGAAACGCCGAGTCCACCTCTGTCCACCAAATGAGCCTGCATTTCCTTATCCTCCAAACATTCGCAGCTCTCCTCTTATCGGCAGTGCGACACCTCATCTTTATGATTTTTTGTATCTTTCTAACGTTTTTACATTTCCCCCGAACATCAGCGAGACTTGCCTGTGGAAGCGATCTGGTGCAGACCTGAACCATGGACTACGTCGGCCGCATCATCCGCCCGCCCAGCGAGGCGGGTTCCATCCTGCTCCAGGTGACCACGGGCTGCTCGCACAACAAGTGCACCTTCTGCGCAGCCTACAAGGACAAACGGTTCTCCATCAAGGACTCGGAAGTGATCTCGCGGGACATCCGCGAGGCCGCACGGGAATATGAAGATGTGCGCCGCCTGTTCCTCTGCGACGGCGACGCCCTGGTCATCCCCCAGGCCAGGCTCCTGGCGCTCCTGGAGGAGATCCGCACGGCCATGCCGCGCCTCACGCGCATCGCCACCTACGCCAGCGCCAAGGCCCTGGGCATGAAGACGGACGAGCAGCTCGCCGAGCTGCGCGAGGCCGGGCTCGGCATGTGCTACATGGGCCTGGAGTCCGGCCACGCCGGGGTGCTGGAGCGGGTGCGCAAGCACGGCACGCCCGAGCGCATCATGGCCCAGGGGCGGCGCGTGCGCCAGGCGGGCATGAAGCTCAACGTCACGGTGCTGCTGGGGCTTGGCGGGCGGGAGCGCAGCCGGGAGCACGCCGAGGCCACGGGCCGGGCGCTCTCGGCCATGGACCCGGACCAGGCCGCCGCCCTCTCGCTCATGCTCGTGCCGGGCACGGAGCTGCACGCCGAGGCCCAGCGCGGCGAGTTCCAGGAGCTCTCCCCGCACGAGCTGCTGGACGAGCTGCGAACCCTGCTGGAGCACCTGGACCTCTCGCGCGGGCTGTTCATGGCCAACCACGCCAGCAACCATCTGCCGCTCAAGGTGCGCCTGCCCGGGGGCAAGGCCGAGGCCCTGGCGCGCATCGACGCGGCCCTGGCCGGGGCTGTGGCGCTCAAGCCCGAATCCGCCCGGCGGCTTTAGTGCCGCTCTCCCCTCCTTTCTCCACCTGATCCTGGCCGGGCCGCGAAGCATCGCCGTGCGCAGCACGGATGCTCCCCCATGCGGGCAATCGTGCCTTACGGCTTCGCCCCCTCGCGGTCCGGGCCGAAACCCCTCCCCGCATGCGCAAGGGGACGGACTCTGGGTAGAACCACCAGAGCAGAAATCCGCCGTCTCCCGCCGGGCGGTAAAAACCGCGAGGGCCAGGCGTGAGAAACGGTCCGGAACATCGTGTTTTTACATACACTTGGCTATGGCCCTGACAGGTGGCAGGTCCATTTGGCGACGCACCGCCCTGGCGGGCGGTCAAAAACCGCGAGGGCCAGGCGCGAGGAGCGGCCCGGGCCGAAGTGTATGGGGCAATACATGAGGATCGGGCCGCGACGAGCAACGCCGCC
>JBFWJM010000104.1:0-10339 GCA_050253205.1 Desulfovibrionaceae bacterium | reverse complement strand
TCCACCATCTCGCCCGAGGGCTCGCCGAAATCCGGCACCAGGAACACGTCGTCCTTGCCGAAGAAGTCCAGGTGGTTTTCCATGAGATATCCGAGGCCGAACTCGCTGCCGGTTTCCTCGTCGGCCACGAACATGAGCCCGAGGTTCACGGCCGGGGCCACGCCGCTGGCCAGCAGCGCGCGGGCCGCGAGCAGGCCGCTCACCAGGCCCTGCTGGTTGTCCTCCACCCCGCGCCCGGTGATCTGGTCGCCGTCCACCACGAGCTCATAGGGGGCGGAGTTCCAGAGGGAGAGGTCCCCAGGGGGCACCACGTCGAGGTGCGCGATGATCCAGAAGGTGCGGGAGGTGTCCTTGCCGGGAATCCGCACGGCCAGATTCGGCCGGTGGCCGCAGGGCACGGAGGGGTCGGGGGCGTTGAGCTCCGTCACCTCGCCAAGTCCGATGGAGGCGAGGTGGGCCTTGAGCCAGTCCGCCTTCTGGCGTTCTCCCTCGCCGCCGTTTCGCGGGCCCAGGGCCGGTATGGCCGTGAGCGAGCGCTGGAGTTCCACGAGATAGTCACGCGATGCGTCGATGTGTGCGAAGATTTTGTCTTTCATGTGCGGCTCCCGGTGTTCGCCATGGGCGGACAGTAGCGCATCCGGCCCGGAGAGGGCAAAAAAAATGGCGGGGCATGGTGGTGCCCCGCCAGAAGATTCGATGTCGTGGGCCCTAGCGACCGCGGGCGGCGCGCTTGGAGGCCTTGAGCGGGTTGACCTTGACCTTGCCGCCCTTTTCCACTTCCGCGCGGACGTGGGTGGCGAAGTTGCACACGCCGGAGGCCCACTTGCGCGAGGGCTGGGCGTAGGTCGGGCAGTAGGAAGCGCCCTCGAAGGGCACGGCGCGGTCGCAGCCTTCGCACTTCTCGACCACGGGTTCGAGGATGATGCCCTTGAACTGAAGGCCCTCGTCGGTCATGACGGCGCCCTGGAGCTGCATGTTGCCAGCGTCTTTCTTCTTTCCGTTCGCCACGATATACTCCTTGTGAACCTGTTCGGTGTCGATGTCTTCATGCCTTCCGAAAGGAAGGGAGGCGGCCTACATAAAGAACGGTCGCCCGTCTTGTCAAGTGGCCGGGGCGGTTTTTCGCCTCATCCGGCTGGCGGGACGGCCCGTTGGCGTGCCGCTAGGTGGCTGTTGAAAAACTCATTTTTCGCAGGCTGTTCAAAAAGTGTGAGCTGCAAGGAAGTGAAAAAATCCAGGACACGCAGTGTATTGCGCATACATAAGTGGTCTGGGTTTTTTCGCTGACGCAGCAGATTGCACTGTTTTCAACAGCCTGCTAGAGCGCGGCGATGGCCGTGGTCAGCAGCCGGGTGACCTTGTCCACGTTCTCCTGGAAGGTCTTGAGCACCTCCTCCCAGGTGACTGGGGCCTCGTCCTCCTTCCAGCAGTCGTAGTCCGTGCTCATGGCCACGGCGGCGTACGGCAGGCCGATCTCGTTGGCCAGGGCGCACTCCGGCGCGGTGGACATGTTGATCACGTCCGCGCCCCAGGCGCGGAACATGTGCGATTCCGCCCTGGTGGAAAACCTCGGCCCCTCGATGGTCACCACCGTGCCGCGCTCGTGGTGCGTCAGCCCCAGCTCCTTGCAGCCCACGAGCAGCGCCCGGCGCAGCCCGGCGTCGAAGGGTTCGGCCATGGGCGTGTGCACGGGGCGGTGCGGCTCGAAGGTGGTGGTGAAGGTGATGGGCCGCAGGCGGGTGAAGTCGATGAACTGGTCGAGGATCACCAGGTGCCCCCGGTCGATCTCCTCGCGCAGGGAGCCCACGGCCGTGGTGGCGATGATGCACTCGCAGCCCGCGTCCATGAGCGCGCGGACGTTGGCCTGTGCGCGGATCTGCGTGGGGGGGTCCGTGTGTTCGCGGCCGTGGCGCGCGCAGATGATCACGCGCTTGCCGCCGATAGTCCCGGTGCGCAGGGGCGAGGTGGGCGCGCCCCAGGGCGTTTCCACGTGGAGGTCTTCGGGGTTCTGGAGGATGTCGGGATTGTCCAGCCCGCTGCCGCCGATGATGCCGATGGTGTTCATGGGGCGTCTCCCCTAGAGCTTGATGAGATATTCGTAAGGCAGGCCGCGCAACTGCGAAGCGCCATTGAGGAAGCCGAGCTCGATGACGAAGCCGATGCCCGCGATGTCGCCGCCCTGCTTCTTCACCAGGTCGATCATGGCGCCGCAGGTGCCGCCCGTGGCCAGCAGGTCGTCCACCACCAGGACCTTCTCCCCGGGGTCCACGGCGTCCACGTGCATGCACAGGGTGTCGGAGCCGTATTCCAGGTCGTAGGACATCTCCACGGTCTTGTACGGGAGCTTGCCGGGCTTGCGGATGGGCACCAGGCCGATGCCGAGCTTCATGGCCAGGGGCGCGCCGAAGATGAACCCGCGCGCGTCCGCGCAGACGAGCTTGGTGGCACCCCGGCCGCCCATGCGCTCGGCCATCTGGTCGATGATGTAGGTGAAGCACTGCGGGCTCTTGAGCATGGGGGTGATGTCGAAGAAGGTGACGCCCGGCTTGGGGTAGTCGGGGATGTCGCGGATATAGCTTCTTATGTCCATTGCTGCTCCTTGTGGTGGGGCGGTTTGTACGACTGTCGAGAGGTATACGGTGAGCGTCGATCCTGTCAACCGCCCGGCCGCTTGCCTCCGCCGCGGGGTTCGTATAGTCATCGCGCATGCACGAGCACGCCAAGCGCCCCGCACCGCCCAAGCGCAGCCTGGGGCAGAACTTCCTGGTGGACGAAAACGTCTGCCGACGCATCGTGGAGGCCGCGCGGCCGCCCGAGGGCGGCGTGCTGGTGGAGATCGGCCCCGGGCGCGGCGCGCTGACGCGCTTCTTTGCCGAGCTGGACCTGGAGCGATACGTGGCCCTGGAAAAGGACCACGCCCTGGCGGCCGAACTCGACGTCCGCTTTCCAGGAGTCGAGATCGTGGACGGCGACGCCCTGGAGTTCGACTGGGAAACCCTCGACGGGCCGAAGCTCGCCGTGGCGGGCAACCTTCCATATAATGTAGCGTCGCGGATCATCTGGGAGGTGGCCTCGCGGCTCGTGCACTTCCGGGGGGCGGTGTTCATGGTCCAGCACGAGGTGGCGCTCCGGCTCTGCGCCGGGCCCGGCGGCAGGGACTACGGCGCGCTCACGGCCTGGGTCCAGGCCCATTGCCGCGCGGACTACCTGTTCAAGGTGCCGCCCACGGTGTTCCGCCCCCGGCCCAAGGTGGATTCGGCGGTGGTGCGCCTGGCCCCCTTGCCCCGGGAGGAGCGCCCGGAGGCGCCAGGGCGGCTTGCCGCTCTGCTCCGGCTGTGCTTCCAGAAGCGGCGCAAGCAGCTCGGCACGATCCTCAAGGGGAGATTGCCGGATGCGGCCCGGCAATGGTTCGAGGAGCGGGGAATCCCCCTCACGGCCCGGCCCGAGACCCTCTCGCCGGGGCAATTCGCGTCACTTTCCCGGTTTTTTGAGGAATAACAGGAAATTTCAGCGGGATTGGCTATTGACTTGAAGTGGAAATTCCTGTTTAGGATTCTGCAGCGCCACGAAGAAAGCGGGACACCCCAAGGGCTTCGGGGCGATTAAGCCTGAAAATGGTCTGGACAGAAAACCAAGATTCATTTAAGGCCAAGTGAACGCCGATAGTGAATGTAATCCGGGGATGGACCGGACGCAATACCACACGGCAGCGAGAGTTTTTCGTACAACCCCTATGAGGAGGAAGGACACATGACCAAGGCTGAGTTGGTTGTCAAGATCGCGGAAAAGGCCAATCTGACCAAGGCCAACGCTGAGCGCGCCCTGAATGCTTTCCTGGACACCGTCGAAGGTACCCTGGTGAGCGACGGCAAGCTCACCCTGACCGGTTTCGGCACCTTCGTGGTCGAGGAGCGCAAGGCTCGCGTCGGCCGCAACCCCCGCACCGGTTCCGAGATCAAGATTCCCGCGACCAAGGTCGTCAAGTTCCGCCCCGGCAAGCTTCTGAAAGAGGCCGTCAAGTAAGTTCGGGAGGACACCATTATGCTTCACGGTGAAACCGTCCACAGTCCGCTTCCTCAGGATCTTCCCTGGTGGATGCCTGACCACTTCGTCTTCTTCAGCGTGCTCTACATCGTCATCGCCATCATCGGCGTCGGCATGGGCTACACGGCTTTGAAGACCTGGTGGCAGGTCCGCGGTGGCGAAGGGCACTAGCTTCGCGAGCGGAACCACGATTTGAACCGACCCTCCCCAGGGAGGGTCGGTTTTTTGCAACCACCAGGTTTCACTGCTGATTTCACAGCGCAAGCGCGATTCATTTCGTGCTTGCGCTTTTCTTTTGTTCGGCGTAGATTACCGAGTTCCATCGTTTGGCTCCCCCGATGTGGGGTCGAGCCGCCAAGGGAGGTGATTCATTTGCCCGGTGTTTATCTTGAGGAAAGCGACCACTTCGATATCGCCCTGCGCCGCTTCAAGAAGCAGGTGGAGAAGGCTGGCATCCTGTCCGAGCTGAAAAAGCGCCAGCACTACGAGAAGCCCAGCGTCCAGCGCAAGAAGAAGAAGGCCGCTGCCAAGAAACGGCTTGCCAAGAAGATGCGCAAGACCAGGATGGGTTGATGACGCTTCTCGCAACCATTGAGAAGGACTACCTCACAGCCTACAAGGCCCGTGAGGAGGTGAAGGTGGCCGTCTTGAGGATGCTCAAGACGGCCATCAAGAACAAAACCGTCGAACTCGGGCGTGAACCGGAGGACGGCGAGGTGCTTGAGCTCGTCACCCGCCAGGTCAAGCAGCGCCGCGAGTCCATCGACCAGTTCACCAAGGCCGGGCGCGACGACCTCGTGGCCCGCGAGACGGTGGAGATGGAGGCCCTTGCTGCCTACCTCCCCAGCCAGCTCGACGCCGTGGAACTCGGCCGGGCCATCGACGACATCATCTCGGAAACCGGTGCCGGCTCCATGAAGGAGATGGGCGCGGTGATGGGAGCCCTGGCGGCCCGCTTCAAGGGGCGCTACGACGGCAAGGCCGCAAGCGAGCTCGTTCGCTCCAAGCTCACCACGTAACAACGATAGGGTTGCATGGAATCCAGAACCCTCCAGTTGCTGGAATTCCCCAAAGTGCTGCAAGCACTCGCCGCCCGAGCCGTTTCCGAGCCCGGGGCTTTGTCTTGCCTGGCCATCCGGCCCCTTGCCTCCATTGACGAAATTCGCCTGCAAGGGCGGCTGGCCGACCAGGCCGGGCGGTTCGCCTCCGCCCATGGCCTGAGCCTGCGCGCGTTTCCGGACCTGGACGGCCTGTTCCGCTACCTGGATGAGAAGACGGACCCCCTGGACCTGGACGCTCTCTTCGCGCTCTCCCAGGTGCTGCTCCAGGCCAAGGCCGCGCGCGACGTGCTCGCGGACGGCGCAGACGGCTCCCTGGAAGACCTGCGCGCGTACCTCTGCGCCGCACCCTGGCCGCAGCTCCTTGCCGGAGCCCTGGCCCGGTGCATGAACGTGGACGGCCAACTGCGCGACGAGGCCTCCCCCGAGCTCGCCGCCATCCGGGCCGACATCCGCGCCATCCATCAGCAGTGCACCAAGAAGGCCAAGGATTTCATCCTTTCCAACGATCTTTCCCGCTATCTCCAGGACGATTACATCACCCTGGCCTCGGACCGCTACGTGCTGCCGCTGAAGGCCAACTTCAAGGGCCGCCTCCAGGGCATCGTCCACGACTACTCCCAGACGGGCGAGACCTGCTACTTCGAGCCCATTCTGCTTGTCGAGCTGAACAACCGCCTCCAGGAACTGAAGAAGGAGGAAGGCCGCGAGGAGCGCAAGATCCTCGAATACCTCACCGACCTGCTGCGGCGCGAACGCGACGGCGTGCAGGGGGGCTACGACTTCCTCGTGCGGCTCGACGTGCTCCTGGCCAAGGCGAAGCTCGGCGCGGACATGGGCGGCAGGACGCTGGACGTGGAGGAGGGCGCGCCGCTGCGCCTGAACCATGCGCGCCACCCGCTGCTGGCCCTGGCTTCCGAGTCGGTCCGCCCGGTGGACATCGAACTGCGCGAGGGCGACCGCGCGCTGCTCATCTCCGGCGGCAACGCGGGCGGCAAGACCGTGGCGCTCAAGACCGTGGGCCTCTCGGCGGCCATGGCCTATTCCGGCCTGCCCGTCTGCGCCGGGCCGGGCTCGGCCCTGCCGTTTCTGCCGCGCATCTGCATCATCATGGGCGACGAGCAGTCCCTGGAGGGGCAGGTTTCCACTTTCACGGCCCAGGTGCGCAACATCTCCCGCGTCTGGGCCGAAGTGGACGGCCGAACGCTGTTTTTGCTCGATGAATTCGGCGCGGGCACGGACCCCACCCAGGGCGCTGCCCTGGCCCAGGCCGTGCTCGACAGGCTCATCGAGCGCGGGGCCACCGTGTTCGCGGCCACGCACTTCCCGGCGCTCAAGGCCTGGGCCCTGTCCACGGACAAGGTCCGCGCGGCGAGCGTGCTCTTCGACCCCGCCAACAAGAAGCCGCTCTACCAGCTGGCGTACGAGATCGTGGGCGCGTCCATCGCCCTGGACGTGGCCAGGGACAACGGCCTGCCGCCCGAGATACTGGAGACCGCCGAGCGCTACCTGCTGCTCGACGGCACGGACTCCAGCGCGGTGCTCGCCCGGCTCAACGAGCTGGCCGTGGAGCGCATGCGCGCCGTGGAGGAGCTGGAGCGCGAGCGCGGGCGCTATGAAGCAAAGCGCTCCGAGCTGGCCGAAAAATTCCGCGCCCAGCAGGGCAAGCTGTTGGAAGACCTGCGTGCCCGCTCCCAGGCCGTGGTCCGCGAATGGAAGGAGGGCCGCGCCGGGCGCAAGAAGACCCTGGAAAAGCTCGGCAACCTCCGCGAGGAGCTGACCCTTCAGGATGTGGCCGGGGAAGAGGCCGCGACCAGGCCCAAGCCGTTTTCCTTCGCCGACGTGGAGGTGGGTTCCCGCGTGCTCTACCTCGTCTGGGGCAAGCCGGGAGCGGTGCTGGAAAAGGACGAGCGCAAGGAGCAGGTGAAGCTCGACCTGGACGGCGTGAGCATGTGGGTGAAGGGCGCGGACGTGGGCCCGCTGGAAGGCGGCGCGGCCAATGCGGGCGGCAAGGGCGGCAAGGGAGCGAAAGGCGCGCAGAGTGTTGCGGGCGTTGCGTCCTCCAGCGCCCTGACCCTGACCCTCGACCTGCGTGGCAAGCGCGCGGACGAGGCCGTGGGCGAGTTGGAGCGGTTTCTCGACGCGGCCATCCTGCGCGGCGCGGGCGGGCTGGAGATCGTCCACGGGCGCGGCACCGGGGCCCTGCGCAGGGAGGTGCACGAGGTGCTCAAGCGGTTCCCGGGGGTGGATTCCTTCGCCCTGGCCAATGAGGACCGCGGCGGTGACGGCATGACCGACGTGGTGCTCAAGTAGCGTTCAACCTCCGGCGGGAGCGGCATGAATTCCGACGTGGAGCTGGTGAAGGCGAGGCTCAGCATCGCCGACGTGGTTCGCAGATACGTGGATCTGCGTCCCGTGTCCGGCCGCTGGACGGGCCCCTGCCCGTTCCACCAGGAGACCAAGCCGTCGTTTTCCGTCAACGACGACGAGGGGTTCTTCTACTGCTTCGGCTGCCAGGCCTCGGGCGACGTCATCGACTTCTACATGCGCATCAACGGGCTGGAATTTCGGGACGCCCTGGAGCAGCTCGCCCAGGAGGCCGGGGTCCAGCT
Organism: Desulfovibrionaceae bacterium; assembly: GCA_050253205.1. Lineage (GTDB taxonomy): Bacteria > Desulfobacterota > Desulfovibrionia > Desulfovibrionales > Desulfovibrionaceae > JAHJKV01. Next base: position 2,625 of record JBFWJM010000104.1, on the reverse strand, counting down.
CACGGGTGGCCATCGCCACGACCCCCAGGCCGAGCTGCGCAAGCAGCGCAAGAAGATCTTTCTCGACATGCACACCAGGGCGGCCCGCTGGTTTGCGGAGAACCTCGCCCGCCCGGCCGGGGCCGAGGCCTCGGCCTACCTGGATCGCAGGGGCATCAGCCCGGAGACGCGCGAGGCCTTCACCCTGGGGGCCAGCCCGGCGGACTGGCACGGCCTCGACGCTTTCCTGCGCTCCGAGGGCTTCACCCCGGAGCAGGCCGTGGAGTGCGGGCTGCTTTCTAAAAACGACAATGGCAATATTTACGACAGGTTCCGCGAGAGGCTGATCTTTCCCATACAAAATTTGTCGGGCCAGGTTATTGCCTTTGGCGGCAGAGTCATTAATGAAGGAGGACCCAAGTACCTGAATTCCAGCGATTCGCCGATCTACAAAAAAGGCGAACACCTCTATGGGCTGTTTCAGGCACGGCGAAGCATGAACCGCACCCGGCGGGCGCTGTTGACCGAGGGGTACATGGACGTGTTGTCCCTGCACCAGTTCGGCTATCAGGATGCCTGCGGCGTGCTCGGAACCGCGCTGACGCCGGAACAGGTGAGGCGGCTGGCAGGGCTGTGCACTCGGGTGGATTTGCTTTTCGACGGCGACGCGGCGGGCCGCAAGGCCGCGCTGCGCAGCACGGAGATGATTCTGCTGGCGGGCGTGAAGTGCTCGGTGGTGCTGCTTCCCGAAGGAGAGGACGTGGACTCCATCCTGCAAACCCGTGGGCGCGAGGGGTTCGAGCGGTCTCTCGAAAATGCGGGAGACGGGCTCCGCTTCGCCACGTCCATGGTTCAGGAGGAGTTCGCCCCCAAGGACATCATGTCCTGGGCCACGAATTTTCTCGCGGGGTTCACGGAGCCGACGCTGCTGGCCTATTACCTGCCCCGCGTGGCGCAGGGGCTGGGCGTCGGCGAGGCGGAGCTCCGCAGCGCAGTGGGCGCGCGGCCCGCGCCGCGTTCCGCGCCGCAACGACAAGCGGGCGGACAGGCGGACGCGACCGCACGGGGCCACGGCGGCCATCGGCAGGTGGAAAAGGAAGACGTGGACGACAGGCTGCTGCTCGAATTCCCCATCCGGTATCCCGAATACGTGGAGGACCTGGAGGGCAGGGGGTTTGGCGCGGCGCTTCAGACGACCTGGGCGAGGAACATGTGGGTGAAGATCGTCCGCCAGCAGGGCGGCGACCTCGTTTCCATGCTCTCCGAGGGCGAAAAACGGCTGTACACGCGGTGCCGGATGGAGCGGGAGGAACACCTGCTCACCGGGCACGATCTGCTCGACGAGTGGCGGCACGTCTGCTCGCTCATCGAACAGAAGCGGGCAAGAGCGAGCAAGGGACAACTCAAGGACAAGATCCGCGCCGCCCAGGAAGCGGGCGACCTGGAGCTTGCCAACAAATATCTCAAGGCGCTTCTCGACGCGCCACGGAGGGACGATGAGCAGCATTAAGGACATCCAGCAAATCAAGACCCTCATCTCCAAGGGCAAAAAGGACGGCTACCTGACCTTCGACGAGGTCGGCAAGTCGCTCCCGCCCGAATATTCCGCCGACCCGGAGCAGCTTGAAGAAGTCATCAACATCTTCAACGAGATGAATATCGTCATCGTGGACTCCGAAGAGGCGGGCAAGAAGACCCTGACCACCGCCGACGACACGGAACCCGACGAGGAGATCGAGCTCGTCAAGGACGAGGACGCCCTGGACTACTCCTCGCGCTCCACGGACCCGGTGCGCATGTACCTGCGCGAGATGGGCGCCGTGCATCTGCTCGACCGCGAGGGCGAGGTGGTCATCGCCAAGAAGATCGAATCCGGCGAGATGGAGGTGCTCTACGCCCTGGTGGAGGTGCCTGTGGCCATCGAGGAGCTCGTCACCGTTGGCGAAGACCTCAAGGACCAGCGCATCAAGCTCAAGGACGTGGTCAAGACCATCGAGGAGGACGACCCCTCCGAGGACGAGATGAACCAGCGCCAGCGCGTCATCTTCCTGCTCGACGAGGTCCGCCAGATCTACAAGAAGCGCAAGAAGGTCTATGAGAAGCTCGACCACTGCGCCTGCCTCGACCGCCGCGTCTTCGGCGTGCAGAAGGAGATTCTCCTCTACAAGGAGGACATCGTCACCCGCCTGCGCGACATCAAGCTGGAAAAGACGCTCATCGACCGGATCATCGAGACCGTGGGCGACTATGTCCGCCAGATGCACAACTGCCAGCGCGACCTCTCGGCATACATCCTCTCCGTGGGCAAGACCCGCGACGAGATCGAGCAGCTCTTCAAGGACGTGGACGCCCGGGAGATCAACCCCGTGAAGGCGGCGGACGAGCTGGGCATGACCGTGGAGGAGTTCTTCTCGTTCAAGGAGATGCTGGCGGGCAAGCTGGAAATCCTCGTGCGCCTCCAGGAGCGCTGCTGCCACAACGTCCACGACCTGGAGGAGGTGCTCTGGCGCATCAAGCGGGGCAACTACTCGGCCATGCGCGCCAAGCAGGAGCTCATCCGCGCCAACCTGCGGCTCGTGGTTTCCATCGCCAAGAAGTACACCAACCGCGGCCTCCAGTTCCTGGACCTCATCCAGGAGGGCAACA